>JABJBS010000409.1 GCA_018668695.1 Deltaproteobacteria bacterium | reverse complement strand
CCGTCGCACCTTTATCAGCCAACAACCAAGCCTTCTCGGAGAATTCAATATCGTCAACTTCAGAAGCGGGCTGCTCAGCCAGTGCGAAATTGGCGAAGAATGTTGCGCCCTCTCCCCAGGTACTTTCAACTCCAACCGACGCACCCATTTCTTCAGCCAAAGACTTTGCTAAAGCCAAACCCAAACCTGTGCCTTCATACTCACGGGTCGCGGAATCCTCAATTTGACCAAATACCTCAAAGAGCTTTGCTTGGTCCTCTTGCTTGATACCTGCCCCTGAATCACGAACATAAAGAATCACACCCTGGCCTGATTCGTCATCTTCCAAGCCAAGCTCAATCGTTCCACCTCCCTCCGTGTACTTCAAAGCGTTGGACAAATAATTGAAGATTATCTTTTCCAGAGCATCTGGATCTGCCTCCACCACTCGTATCGCTCCATCGATACGCATCGCGAAATCAATACCTTTCGTAGAGCAAGCCGAGTTGAAGTAGTCTCCGCAAACATAGAGAAATTGGTTAAGATTCACGGGCCTTAAATTCAATGTCTTTCGCCCTGCGTCCAGTTTTTGAAAATCGAGGAGTTGATTCACGAGCCGCAACAAACGGCGTGCATTGTTGATGGCAACTCTTAAATCGTCATCACCAGAGTAGCGCGCCGAAGCTTCCTCTAACGGATTAAGAATCAAGGTGAGAGGAGTACGAAGTTCATGAGACATATTCTGAAAGAAAGAAGTTTTCTGCTTATCCAAAACTTCAAGTTCGGTTGCGTAACGCTGAGCATCTGCTTTGAGCGAGTTGGCCACTCGGGTCTGCTCTTCAAGTTCCGAGGTTCTCTCTTGAACCTTCACCTGCAACTCAGCAGCAAAACGCTCCTGAACGTCCAAAGCCTGACGTAGTTCGCGAGTCAGGTTGGGCCCTGAGAACAAGAGCGTAAAAACGAGAACAAAAGTGGGGCCTGCCACATCAATTAGAACCGCGTACTCAACAAAGAGAAAATAGCCCGAAAGCCACAATGCTGAGAAACTAAATATAAAGAAACCAAGTGCAAACTTAGGTCTTAAATAAAGCGCAGCTGCCGAGAGCAATAAAACGAAGCAAACATAAATAAATTTTTGGAAGAGCTTTGAACGCGAAGCAAAGTGCAGCAAAAAATCGCCGTTCAATGCGTTGTCGAGTACGTTTGCATGGCCATAGATGGTGGCTACCTCACCAACGCTTGGAACATAGATTTTGTCGTGGCGTCCCCTCGCCGTCACCCCAATCAAAACGAAGGAATCTTTGAAAGACTCTTGAAGGGTCTTGGTGTCATTTTGTTGAACCAGGCTAAGAATATCTAAGAAGCTTTCGCTTCGCCAACCAGACTGATTCTTAAACTGAATATAACCCATGCCACTGGGGTCGTCATTTAGTCCACTTACACCTGCGCCGGAGCGGCTGACCATCTCAACCCCAAGAGCAATCCATTTAGGCGAGTTGACCTCCGCTTTCCCAGGCAATGCAAAGGGAACACGTCTAACGACGCCATCATCACCTATATCCAAGACTGGGTGGCTGAGAGCTGGTTGCGTGGGAATCAAAACCTCTATCAACGGTTCCGTTGCAGACGACGGCAGCACAATTTTTTCAGCAGCGGTGATGGCGTCAGCGAATTCCTGATCGTCGTCTTCGCCCCACTCGCTGTCCTCAGTAAAGAGCATATCTGAACCAACGACTTGTGCTCCATGAACCCGAGCAGCTCGCAACACTCGGCCCAGGTCGGCGCGCTCCAAAGGCCAACCAAAAGCGTTATGCGTTTTGTCGTCTATTTCAATGACAAGGATTCGAGGGTCTGGAGCACGCTGGTAACTTTGCGACTTAAAGTAATCCCACGCGATTCCGTTAAGCCTTTCAAATCGGCCCTGACTATCGGCGTATGATGCGAGGAATCCAATCACCAACGGTGCAATGACAAAGCCCAGCAGGTATTTACGGTGGGTTTTCGCTGCGTATTTACCGTTCATTGGCTCAAAGTCTTGGTCTAAGGGTTCCTAGATTTGAGGTCAGTCTAGCACACAAGCACGGATAGAAACGAATGCTACATGTCGTTTATGGACTTGAATCTTTTCTTGTTCAATTGCGAGGTCTCTGGGGCGTGATTACGGACAGGTGGCTCCCACCGCATCACCATTATTTTGCACACTGACGATACCACCGACGGAATTTTCGCCCAGTCCTTCTACCAAAGCCTCAGCTTCGTAACAGGGAAGGGATGGGTTATTAAGAATGTTTAAGTTCATTCCAACAAGCTCAATATTGCTGAGCGCATCAACAGAGCGAAGACCATCATTATTGTAGACTGATAAAGAAGCACCCACCACACGAAGAGCCTCAAGCCCACCTAGGTGCTCCAATAAGTTACAATTCTCAATCTGAACATAACCCGAAATAGCCCTCAGAGCTTGTAGCCCGTAGAGGCTTTTCAAGGATTGCACCTGCAAACGGTCATAAGCAATATCCAGCGTACCTTCGATTCGTTCAAGGCTGGATAGAGGCTCCAGATCTGCCATCGCCAAAGGGTTGATAAAGACATTGCCCTGAATCACCCCATAGCCACGTAAGTCTTCCAGCTGCTGCCGGTTGGTCACGATGACACTGCCAGTATAAGTCAAAACTGACTCGGACTCAGGATCCGTCACCTCAGCGTTGTCCGGACCTTCGGATAGCTCAGTTGCTCCTTGCTCTTCTCCGCAGCCCAAAATGAGTAGCGTGAGAGAGATTGCGATGATGGTGAAAGAGAGCTTCATATCTGCAGCTTAGACCAACGCGGGCACCGCGACCAGAGCCCCTGGAAAAGCAAATAGAACCGATGAATTCACCGCTTTGGGTAACCCCAAAAGAGAGTCGCTCTACCCAAGCCACTTTAGTGTATAATTAGCTGATTTAATTAGCTTTTATATTTTAAAGCAGTCATTTCAAGAACGCGGCGCAGGAGGGACGGCCTCTCAGTCCAAACTTTAGTAAAGAAACCCATCTTCTCCGTGCGAGACCGTCACAATGACCACCGTGTCGTTTCGCACCTCATCAGATAAGAGGTCGTAAGCCGTTTCCAACGAGACGGCGTGTTCATCAGCATAGGCTACAATGTGTAATATCTGCTTTGACCAAATATCTTCGTCACTCATGTTGGCGGTACTCGCATTCACACCCGAGAGCTTTTGTTCAAGAAGAGCTTGCGCCGTCTCAACAGTGTAAGGGTCCTCTCGTGGAAAACCCACGGCCCGGGTCACGCTTACCCCTAGGACTGACTGGCCTACCCGAACCAATAAGTCAGTCTTTTTACCCGCCGGATCATCGTAAACAATCTCCGTCTCGGTTTTCAAAAGCTCGGCCTGCTCACACCTTGCCAACACCTCAAAAGAGAAAACCTCAGAGAGCAAGGAGCTGCCACCGGCATTACCATCTGCGATGATCTCCTGCCCGCCTTCTGTCAAAAGGAGTAGATCTTCTTCGTCGTATGGGTCATCCGAGAAATCGATGCCGTTGATAACCATCATCGGTTCCAGTTGTTGACGAACCTCGGGCTCCAAAAACCCGCAGAGACCTGTAATGTCACCGAACCCTGGGATCGCTCCTCCACTGGGTTCGCAATCAGCAGGATCGGATTCATCGCTCGGCTCTGAGTCGCTGCCGTCCGAAGGGTCGCTTAGGTCGCCTGCGTCATCCGGCTCTGCAGGCTCGGCATCGTCGCCCGGTAGATCGGTCTCACCGGTTCCTGCGGACGTAGATGCATCGACATCGCTTGAATCAGCTTGTTCATGCTGTGCTGAGTCGTTTGTATCGGTTTGGCTACACGCGGCCACGGTCCACGATAAAACGATGAAAACCAAAAAGTAGCCCATGAAGATATATCGCTGCATCGTGTTCCCTTACCGCCATTTAACCTGGTCCCAACCGTCGCCTTTTTACATAAGTGCAAACGCTAACGCGGCCAGTATTCCCGCACCCAAGCGGCCTGGAGTGTAAGTCTATCATTTGGTACCCTTTCACCTGCAAGCTATATCCTCCCGACGCTATGGATAAGGAAAATTAACTTGGACACCCGTGCACTCACTTGGCTTTCCAATCTCCAGCGTCTTTCAGCTTCAGCGGCAGAGCTTCTCTACGGAAATATTGGAGCGGTCGAACGACTCGACTTCACAGTTATCGGACCTGCCGTTAACCTTACAGCTCGTATCGAAAACCTGACCCGTTCGCTTCAATCCCCGCTGGTCGTATCGGGAGGGTTTGCAGCCCATCACCCAGATAAACTAACAAGCGCCGGGTTCTTAAACCTCAAAGGTTTCAACGAGCCTATTGAAGTATTCACGCCCAAGACAAATGTTAAACCACAACAAATAAGCGATGAACCGGAATGACTTTCACGCTCATTCCTAGAAATCCTTACCTAACTAAGATTTCCCTATACGGCTTCGGGCCGTAAAAAACAGGAGCCGTAGATGTCTCAAGAAAATCCCCCTGAAATGTATTACCGCATGCTTGGAACCACCGGGCTGCAAGTGTCCGTTCTTTCTTTCGGATTTTGGGCAACCTACGGCGTTAAAGATGGTCTCACTGAAGACGACGGCGTGGCCATGGCGAAAAAATGCATGTCTGTCGCTCGTAAGAGTGGCATCAACTTATTCGATAATGCCGAGACCTATGGGAACCCCATGGGGGCCGCAGAAGAAGTCATGGGTGAAGCGATGAGCCAGTTGCGGGACGAAGATCCCGACCTATGGCGCCGCTCTGAAGTTATTATCACCACGAAAATCATGTGGGGTGGCTCGGGCGTCAATGAACGCGGGCTATCCAGAAAGCATATCCAAGAGGGTCTCGATGCTGCCCTCGAGAGGTTGCAACTTGATTATGTAGACCTTGTATTCTGTCATCGCCCCGATCCACTCACGCCAACTGAAACCGTGGTTCGCTCCATGACTGACATGGTTCGCAGTGGGCGTGCAACGGCTTGGGGTACAAGCGAATGGTCAGCACAGCAAATCACCGAAGCTGTGTGGATGGCCCGTAGCCTTGGTTTAGAGCCCCCACAATTTGAGCAGCCTCAATACAATATGCTCAGCCGAGCACGGGTAGAGAGTGAATACCACCCACTCTATGCCTCGCCGTATCAAATTGGGACAACCATATGGAGCCCACTTGCTTCAGGCATTCTCACGGGGAAATACAATGACGGAATCCCAGAAGGTTCGCGGCTCACGCAAAAGGGGTATGAGTTCTTAGTCGGTATGCTCGATTCTCATAAAGAAAAAGGTACAATTGAGAAAATACGAAAGCTTACGGATTATGCATCGAACAAGCTTAGCTGCAGTATGACCCAGCTGGCTCTCGCCTGGTGTATTAAAAACAAAAACGTATCCACAGTTTTACTTGGTGCCACCAAGCCGGAACAACTTGAGGAAAACCTGGGGTGTCTTGCGGTGCTGGAAAAATTGACCGATGACCATATGAGCGCCATCGAGGACATCCTGCAAACCAAGCCACCGGCTTATATGGGATACGGCGGCCAAGGAATGCGCGGTCTCAACACCATTTAGGTGCTCTTAAAACCAGGGCGTTTAACTGGCTGGCTTTACCTCTTCGGCCTTTACCGGCTCCCCTTTGGGCTTCGTTTCTTTCGGCGGCTTCAAATGGCCGGTCTTTGTGAGAACCTCGAGTAGCCGCTCCATGCTGGCTTGGCTTTTCACAACCCACTCATTTTTAACTTCGATACGCTTGGCAACCTTACAGACCTTACGAAAGGCCGTTAACGACTTGCGCAGTAAAACGGAGACCTTCTTGATCAACTCATCCTGGTAGATGACTTTTTCTTGCTCTGTAATCCCAGGAGGCGACGGGACCTTTACAATCTCTTCGTAGAGCCGCTCATAGAGGGCACCTATTTTGTAGCCCGCGGCCGTAGCCCAATACGCGTGACCCGTCCGAATAACTTGCAAGTAGCCCTTCTGTGCGTCCAATAACCACTTCGCTTTTCTTTCCAGACTATCGAACACCCGCTGCTTCTCTTCTTCGCTTTCATCTTTAGGCGATTCAATCACCGCATCTTGCATCAAGATTTCTTTAATCAATGTTCGGTTGTAATGAATCTGAGCCAGACCATAGGGATCGGCATAGCCCTCTTCACGGTCACCTTTACGATAAGCATGGTAAGCTTGCCAAAAATATTCCTCAGCTAACGTAAAGTCTTTTTGTGCCAGCTCACTTCGCCCCATCTGCGTGAAGGCTTCAACTTTGTCGTACCAATCAATGTCTGGCGTATAAGCGATGTTGCGCAATATCTGCATCGCCATCTTATGATTGCCTTGCTCTAGAAAAGCTTTCCCTAAAAACAGGCGAGCATCGGCTGTGAACTTATGGCCCGGGAAATCTCTAAGAAGCTTTTGAAAGTTCTTTTGAGCTTTTTCAAACTCTTTCAACTGCATCTGCACCAAGCCCAGATTATAAACCGCGATACTGAAGTCGGCATGCTTCTCGTAGGACTTGGTAAAAAGCTGATAACAGAAAGAAGCTTTTTGCCAATCGCGCGCGGTAAAGGCCTCGGTTCCAACTTCAGCAAGCTCGGCTGCAGTGTAAGTTCCTTTTCCAGTGCATGAGTCTGGCGCAATACCGATTACCGTTGCGCCAAGTTCGAGTTTCTTCGGAGTCTCATCTGCCGTTGCGGAGGCCGAAGCCAATTGGGGTGCTGGAGCTGTCCTTGGCACACAAGCCACCAAGAGCGACAAGCAAAACAGTGTTCCCGTAAATCTCACCAATACTAAATTCTTCATTTGACACCTGCCTTACGCTTCACAGCAACTGCCTTAGCGGCAGTTAAGACTTCATAGCTTGCGCCCGCTCGTCCAACCGTCACGACCATAGCCATACCTTCAGCTGAGCTACCATCGAGCATTTTCCAAGGAATCGCGCTGGCAGAGCCCACATTGACCATCAAGCTAGGACTCTTCACGCCTGGCTTCACAGCCTCATTCTGTGCATTCACACCGCGTCCGCCCGACTCCAAGATATGACCGAATATGCCAAAAGAGATTTTGTCTTTGGCCATCATGGTGTTGAGCATTCCATCACCAACATTCGTGCCATCGTGAATCACATCTAAACTATTCTTGCCTTGCCCCTTAGGAGGCCCGTGCGACACCAAGAGCAGTTTCTTGCTTTTACTTGCCCTTGCTAAGAGTGAAAGCTTTTGAAGGTTTTTACGCGTATACTTGCAGCCATCTTCTGGATGAATATAGGCAGGGTCGTAATACCCTGGCATCGTCAGCATGGTCACCCCCGCACCTTCCACAAGCCGAATGAAATTAGCATTGAAAAGGTTCGAATATTTTTCCATCGCCGCCAACACGTGGTCATTGAAAGGCGCTACAGATTCTCCATTGCCAATGCTTACAAATACCGGCACCCCACTCTTACCTAGAATCTCCAATACAGCGGGCAAACCTTTCGAATCGTAAGCCAGGTCGCCATTGGCGACTATCCAGTGCACTTTCTTTGCTTTAAACGCGGCGACGAAGTTTTCGATATTGCTTAGAGTTAAACGTGTTCCATCTTTGGGAGCTGAAATCACACCGACACGCGTTTGCGCTCTGCGGCGTGGCTTAACTTCAACAAGCTTCGTGCCCTCTAAACGGTAAACGCTTTTACCTATTTTAAGTTTCGGCTTTTTTCGTAGCTTTGCAAAAGGAGGAAAACATTCCGTTCGGTGACGCGAAAGATAATCTTGCCAGACCTCAAAGGTGTCCCAGTTTTTTGCCTGAGCATTGGAACTCAACAAACCAACAGTTAAAAACAAGAGTACAAAACGTTGAAACATCTTTGCTTCCCCCTCCTAAAAAGCCCCTACTTTAGAAGCTACACTGAGCCCATGAGGCCCAATGTTCGGTAAGCCTTACTCCAAGAAGCTGGTGAATAGCCATTACCATTTCTACTGAAACCACTTATTTTACGAGTTCAAAGACGCACAATAATGCCATCGAGCGGCGCTTCGTCGAAATGAGCTTGAATCTGTATGAGTTTGTTTGGGAATCAAAAGAGAAAGGATGGTGCTGATGCAGGGAATCGAACCCCGGACACTACGGTTATGAGCCGTATGCTCTAGCCATCTGAGCTACATCAGCATCGGCGGCCTTCTTACAGACTCGGGGGCGGAAGTGTCAAGTAAACCCAAGAAGTGAAACAATTTTCACGCGATCAAAGCCCATATTTATCAATGAACGCACCAATTTCGCTTTAAGAGTCTCAACACTGGACATTTACTAAGTATCGAGAAACTTTGTGAGTCTATGGCAGATCTTACCTCTCTTCCTGATTTACTCGGTGGCCGCTACCGCCCTCATGCCCTTTTGGGCGAAGGCGAGAGTGCGCAAGCTTATCGCGCGACCGATACATGGAGGCCCGGTGAGGACGTCGTTCTCAAAATTCAGCGAGTCTCAAGCCCCGTGTCGGCCATGCATCTTCGCAGAGAGTTTGGCCTACTCTGTGGATTACGACATCCGCATATCGTTGAAGTTTTTGAGGTTTTTAATATTGATCGGGCCAATCAAAGCCTCGCGGAAAGACTTTGTTTGGTCGAATCTCTCGCCGAGGGTAGCCCCTTAACCACATGGGCCACTCAAGCTCTGCCCTCCCAAATCGCGGTAGTCGGAGCGCAAATTGCAGCCGCGTTGGCCGCTCTTAGCACCTACAATATCCGCCACGGCGACATTAAACCCGACAACATTCTCGTACGGGAAACTCCCCTTGGCCCGCACGCTGTGCTTATCGACTTTGGATTGGCCACGCGTACCAATCACCAAGGCAATCAGGGAGGGACGCCTCGGTTTATGGCGCCTGAAGCCCTCAACGGCCAAGCTTCTTTGGCATCCGACATCTACAGCTTGGCCGCCACGTTGACTCTTAGCCTCGGTGAGCCCCTTCCCTCTGGACTTGGTCACTCGATTTCAAGCAGCCGTTTTACAAATGAACTCAAAGCCATGAGTCACCCAGAGCCCAGCAAACGGCCCAAGGCCGCCCAAGTGTTTGAGCTCTTAATGCTCCACGCAGCTGAACAAAGTCAGGACGCACTCGAAGCTCTTCAAGACACAGGCATATGTGGTGCCCCGGTGGGACAAGCCCAAATCAAAAATGCAATCCAAGAAGCCCTTCAATCAGGGACTAAAGAGGGAGCCGGGCTGACGCTGGAGGGCGAAAGCGGCGGCGGTAAAACCAGTTTAGCTCAGTGGGCTGCAGGAACAGCTTTTCTAAATGGCTTTGATGTACCTGGCGGCGTTCGTCCCGCGGGCCGCGGTAATCTCGGTGAACTCTGGAGGCTCTGCTCTCATGGTGAACCCCAAAAAACCAAGAAGCCAATCGATGATGCAACCACGGTAAAATGGCAACGGTTTTCTGAACTTGCTCTAGGCCTCGAGAAAATCAGTAAACAACGCCCTACGGCGCTGCTTTTTGATGATGTACCGGCAGAATCACCACTCTTCGAATTCGCAAGCTTTCTAAGCCGTCGGGGCTTTCCAAAAGGTCTCGTCTGGATTCAAACCACGGCGCCTCAAAACCGGCAAACGGATGCCAAAGCCGCTCCACAAGCATCACTGAGTATTCCAAACCTCAATCAGCAAAATGTGGCGGCCATGATCGCTGCTCGGCGCCCCCTGCGACCAGACGATGTAAAAGTCGCTCAGGCTGTCTTCGAGGCGACGGCAGGGCAACCGACACAGATCGAGCGGATTCTTAAAAAACTACCCGGGCGCGAATTACTCAAAGCATCCTCGCGCACAGATCTCGTGCTGCCACCTTCAGAACAGCTCAGTGAACGCATTGCCATCCTCGAACCCGCCGCCCGGCAATTGGCTCTTCGAATCTCGCTGGCACCGCAACCATCACCTCAAGCCTGGTGGGTTCAAGAATCTAGAGCAGTCTCCAATCGCGACATCGAAACGCTCCTGCAAGCTAAAGTACTTAGCCGCCAGAGAAGTTCTCAAGGACCAGCTGTGAGCATCGCCGGTGAAGGCTTGCGCCATCATCTGGCTGGGCTTGCTGATACAAATGATAAAAGTTACGTCATTGAGCAACTTAAAGCTCAACTGGAAAGATTCCCGGTTGAGGCAGAACTGGGCCTTCTTCTGGTCCAAGTTGGTGACCAAGATCTTGCCGCCAACTCCCTGCTCGCGGGCGCTATAGCCGCACAAGAAAACCTAAACATTAACCGAGCCGCATACCTCTATGAAAATGTATTGGAGGTACTTCCTCCAGAAGACTCCCGCAGGTTCACGGCATGCATGGCACTCGGTAAAATTCTCGTAGCACGGGGGCAGCATCAAGATGCCATTGTCGTCTTTCAAGAGTCGGGCTCTCATCCGACGGCACTTTTAGAGCTTGCCAGTGCACATCTACTCGCTGGGAAATATGAAGAGGCGGTCACTGCCGCCGAACCACTTCTAGCTCAAGAGATTCCGCAGCGTGATTTAGCCGAAGTGATTACAGCTCGCTCACTGCTACTCGGTGCCAAACTTGAGGAAAGCGGCGCGGTTATTCAAACAGCCATCAGCCGTGGTCAGCCTCACCCACTGGCTCCAAGACTCATGGCTACCCGCGGCCTCATCGCCTACTACCGCGGGCAAATGGACGACGCTCGCAAAGACATCGAGTCGGCTTACCAGAGTGCACATGGGCTCCAGGATCCTGAGAATCTGGATCTTATCCGCGCAACCTTGGCCATGCTCCTGCACAAATCAGGTGATCCCAGCGGCGCCCTAACCCTCTATGAACAAAGTCTTCAAGCCGCCCGGAAAGACCACCACCTTCCTCGACAAGTCGTTCGTCTCACGAATCTAGCAGTGTTTAAACACGAGACCGGTCACTTCGAACATGCCGTTAAACTCTACCGAGAAGCGGCCGAAATTGCCTTCGCCATCGATGGCACCAAGGAACAAGTTCGCATCGGCGTGACCCGAGGTAACCTTCTTTTTTTCCTCGGTGAAATAGAGCAGGCCCACCAGCTTATTTCCAAGGCGACAAAGCTTGCACAAGAACAAAGCATGCACACCGAGTGGGCTTATCTTTTAGTGCTGGGAGCAGAGGTTGAAGTTGCGAGAGGCAACCCTCAAATCACGGGAGAAGCTCTGGATTTGGCCATCGAAAAATTTGAAGCGGCTGGTAATCAAGCCGGAAAAATCGAAGCCATCGGCGCCCAAACTCAGGCTCTTCTCGCGCAGAATCAATTTGAACAAGCGCGTGAATTGGCCCAGCAAACCGTTCAAGAAGCACTGGGAATCAAACGAGAGAGAATTGCGGCTCAAGCGGGTGTCTGGTTGGCACTCGCACATCTCCCCAAAGACTCTCCAGTAGAATCTGGCATCCTAGAGGTGAATAAAGCTATTTTACTCGCCGAAAAACTAGCTGAACCAGATATTCTTTGGCCACTCTATCTGGTAGCTTGCCAGCTCTATGCGCGCCGACAGGACACGCAAAAAGCAGCTCAGCTCTACGAAAAAGGTCGGGCGGCGGCCGGACTGGCTTTCTCAAGAATCAGCGGCCGATTCGAAATCACTTACGCTCAGGTATGGCATAGACTCCACCTATGGCGATATCTTCAGGGTGACATGGACTTTACACCAGGACATAGCTCAAAAACCGTCGACCGAATCTTAGCGATCAATCGGGCGCTTTCTCGCGACCATGATCCTGAACGACTCCTCGACCGAATCATCGATGCGGCCATCACGCTCTCAGGTGCAGAGCGAGGGTTTATCATTCTCCAAGACTCAAGCTCATCGGATGGTCTGAGCATGCGTGCGGCACGCAATATGGAGCAAGAAGCCCCAGAGGGCGATGAACAAACCTTTAGCCATTCAATCGCCATCAAAGTGATGGAAGAGGGAAACCTCATTAACACCGTGAATGCTCAAGGGGACGAACGGTTTTCCGAGCACCGCTCTGTGCATAGCCTAAATCTAAAAAGCGTCTTGTGTATTCCGCTTCAGGCACCGCCGCATACCGTTGGGGCGCTCTATCTCGATCACCGGCATCGCGTGAATGCTTTCTCAGATGTAGACAGCTCAATGATTGGCGCCTTCGCTGATCAGGCCGCCATCGCACTCTCCAACGCACAACTTGTAAGCAACCTGCGCAACCACTCCGAAGAGCTTGAAAGTACACGGGCCGAGGTGGAAGAACTCAACCAGCGCCTTGCCCAGGAGCTTAAAGCTCAAGCTGCAGAACTCGACGCTGTTCGTAAAAATCGGACGGAGATAACTTCAAGCGAACCCATGCAGCACGGTATGATTGGAACCAGCAGCCCGATGTTGCAGGTTTTTAAAATCATCAATCGCGTCTCCGACAAAGACGTCCCAGTGACAATCCTTGGAGAGTCTGGGACAGGTAAGGAGTTGGTGGCGAGAGCCATTCACGCCGCCTCACCCCGAAAGGGTCAGTTTGTATCTGTAAACTGCGGCGCAATTTCCCCCGGTCTCTGGGAAAGCGAACTCTTCGGCCATGAGAAAGGCTCTTTTACTGGAGCCGTTCGGGCCAAGCCTGGTCTTTTTGAAATCGCAGATAAAGGCACACTTTTCTTAGATGAAGTTGGGGAGATGCCCCTCGAAGTTCAAGTGAAGCTTCTTCGCGTTCTCCAGCAAAAGGAGCTTCGCAGAGTCGGCGGCACACGAACACTCACCACCGATGCTCGGGTAATCTGCGCCACCAACCGCAACCTTGAAGACATGGTCCGAGAAGCAACATTCCGCGAAGATCTCTGGTACCGGCTCAATGTGGTCGAGGTTCATTTGGCCCCGCTTCGCAAGCGCAAAGAGGATACAAATTTGCTCTTGGACCACTTTCTCGCAAAACACGGTGGACGAACTCCGCCGGCGTTTACCCGACGCGCCCGAGCGATGCTTCTTGATTATGCGTGGCCCGGAAATATCCGTGAGCTTGAAAACGAAGTCCAGCGCGCATGTGCCCTGGCCGAAGGAGACATCATTCCAGATGACCTCTCGGGTAAAATTAAAAAGATGAATCCCAAAGCCCAAGCGCCCATGTCTTTTGGTGGCAACCTCAAAGATCAGGTTGCACAGTTTGAAAGTTCAGTGATTCGAGAATCGCTGGTGGAGGTTGACGGTAAGGTGGCTGCGGCCGCCAAAAATCTCGGTTTAACCCGAGCGGGATTGTACAAAAAAATCAACAAATACGACATAGATGTCAACAAATAGATACAAGCTGACATCTGTGGTAGACATTTTTTGCCAATTAATTATCTAACCTACCGTTTTTATTAGGTATGAACGATTTAGAAGCATGGCACAGATCATGCTGTTATTTAAGTATGATGCATCAAACGCGGTTCACACTCTTATTTGTTCTTTTGGTACTCTGCTCGCCATTCGCCGGCTGTGGCATTGATACCAATCCCTTTCCAGGAAGCAGTGACGATTCCTCAGCCCCTGTGGCAGGAGCCGAAAATGCTTCGGGTGATGGTGCAAACGAGCAGGCCAACGAAACGAGCGATCCAGACTCAACCACTGACTCCGGCGACATGGGTACCTGTGATACCGCACCTGATGAATCCAATGATCAAGGCAGAGAGCCGTACAGCATTTTCCACGCAAACCAGCGTCAGATCGTTGTCGGCGAAGTAGAGAGCGTGAATCCAAATGGACTTGTCCAACTCTTCAATGCGGAAGGCACCGAGCTGATTCAAACTTCATCGGCAAGCGATGGGTCATTTGCCCTCGAGAGTGACGCCTCTTTACCAGAGAGCATTAGAGTACAAAGCTCGAATGACTCCGACGCGGATATCGCTATCCAGGTGGGTCTTACAGATGCCACCACTGCTGCCTATGAAAGTAGCCTGGCGCTCAATCAAGCATGGTCGGAATCAGATTCCAGTGGCGATGCGGGATTTAGTGACGACTCTGGATTAAGCCTCGAAACCGCAGGGAACACTCTGGAGCTTCGCGGCGCCACGGGCACTTTTCTACCGGGGCTAACAGTCGTACTTGCCAACTTAAGTCAGAGCATGGCCATGGCTTCACAAGTGAATATTGACGGAAGCTTTAGTACCTGGGTTGAAGCAGAGTCCGGCGACACCATCGCCATATTTACCGTAGAGCACGGCAGCTCAAACGGGGGCGGAACGCCTCTCATTATACAGGCACCTTAAAAGCTCAGCTTGTTAATTTAATCCTGATTTACGAAGTCCAAGCATTTCAAATCGCGGCTGGCGCATATGAAACGCAACCGCCAATCCGCCATTGGAGCGGACAACACGTGCCGGTACAACCAGAGGGATACGGCCGTCGCAAAGGTCCACCTCCAACAAGAGCTTCTCTCCCACTACCCGTGGGTTTGCGTGAGGACAATAAAGACCTCCTGCACTGACATTGGAAGCCATCATGACCGCCCGCTGTTTCCCGACTTCACTGATCGCTAAAATCATAGAAAATCGTATATCCACCCGGCGATTGCCCTCATCTATAACCATTCCCGCGCACCTTTTCCAAAGACAGAAAATCCCTCTACACAAAACTTGCGAGGGTTTCCAATTCCAAGCGCTTTATACCGATCGGAGAGTAGAAAAGTGGTGAGGCTTGCTGTGCAAATTGCGACAAAGCAAATAAACCTCTTAGTGGGAATCTAAGGAAACACCCTATTTAAAGAGGGCATTGAGTTTTGCTAAGGCATCGTTTGGATCCTCTAGCATCTCCCGCTCGCCCTGAAAAACTTTATACATACCGCAAAAGTTTGAGCGTTCTTTGTCTGGAATATATTCAGAAATAGTCTCGCGGCACTCATTGTGTGACCCTGGATCATGGTACTCGCAATTTTTACAAGCACGCATATCATTGCGACAGTGAGGACACTCATCGCTTCGCGTTACTTTGTCATCCATCTCTGTTGATTCACCACATGACCAACAAGTAAATGTCCATTCTGCCACGATTTTTCTCCTGGATTGAGCCTATTCGAATGAGCGCTCTACGTTTTATTTCGCATCTGCGCAACAACGAAATCCAATGAGGGCGTCCTTGGTGCCGGAAGATTCATTGGAGCGAGCACTGCATCGCCCCGAATACATATCTTGTTCGGCAGAACCTCCCTTAACAACCTTGTCAGCAATTTCGTCCGACCATGAGCTTTGGGTCCATTCTGCCACATTGCCAGCAAGATCAGCCATCCCAAAACCACTGCGGCACGCATCAAAACGTCCCGAAGGTTTCACCGAGGCGTTACCATCTTCACTCAGGTTGCATGTACCTTCACGGTAGGTGTTTCCGAAAGGAAAACGGGTACCTGTGGGTCCCTTACAGCCCCGTTCCCATTCTTGTTCCGTGCACAGTCGTTTACCCACGGCGCGGCATGATGAGCGCGCTTGAGACCAATTTACACGTACTTTAGGAGCCCGGTTGCGGCTGTTGGGATATTCATAGATGTCCATACAGAAGGCATCCATTCTAATTCGGCGTGCGTTCAAATCACCAAAACCCCTCATGGAGTCTCCTTGGCGGCTTCCCACAGTAAACGCTCCGGCTTCAACTAAGATCATGCCTCGTCGGCAACCCGGCTCACGGGGTTCGGGCTCAATCACTGGCTCATCGTCGATTGCGAAATCATCTTTCGCTGCAGGACGCTTCGTTGCCACTGCTGCAGGCGGCGGCGGCGGGGGTGGAGGTTGCGTCAAACGACGCTCAGAGGATGGGGTCGGTGGCGCTGCTACGGGTTGAGCTACCTTTGGTGCCACCGTTTTCACCGGCTGCACATTGACCGACCCTGTATTTTTAATCGTTTCGTTCGGCTTTGGAATGACCGGTTTGGCATCACCGGCTTGATCTTGCTTTTGAGCAGCATCATCACCTGGAGCCATATCTGCTACTTCACCCTCGACCGCAGGAATCAAAACAGGTGGTTCCGGAACGGGAATCACAGTGACTTTCTCAGCCGGAACCGGGGTCGCCACATCACTGCCAGAATTGATTAAAATCGCCGCTGAAACCACCACACCAAGTAAAATGATTCCAAGACCAATCCATCGACCATTCGCCGATGGCTGCTTAGCAACATGCATGGCTTTGGTTGGAGGTAGGTCTTTGATTTTCAATTCGCCAAGTTCAGCGATTTGTTCCACCTGCGAATCATCGCCAATGACTAAATCAACGCCGGTAATCTCTTCGATATCAACGTTATCCGATGCCGTATCATCTGCCTCAATTTCCAGTAGAGCTTCTACTTCATCGATCTCAAAAACGCCTGAGTTCAACTCTACGGATTCGGCATCATCATCATCGTCTGGTAGTAGATTTGCTGCGAGCATCTCTTCCGCAATGACAACCGGTGTGGCTTCCAAGCCATCATCCTCTTCGATTTCAACAACAGGAAAATCGCTATCATCTACTTCATTAAAAAGTGCATCCACAAACGATGATGCTGATTCGAAACGACCTTCCGGATTTATAGAAAGCGCCTTGGAGAGAACCTGAAACATATTCTCGCCGAGTACCTCACGGGCACCATCCCAGCGAGCTGCACTATCACGGCCATAAACCACGCCAGACATCATCTCAGCGAAGATTACGGCAAGAGAATAGACATCGGAACGAGGCCCAGGCTTGCCTGTATCATTCCGAGATTCAGGAGCGAGGTAATGGTTCGATTCGTTGCCGTCGTGCTTAACAATAAGTGGACGCCGAGGGATGGCCTGATAATGCGCAACACCGGTTATTTTCAGAACATCGGGGAGAACAGTAATACTACCCGGGTATATACTTCCATGAAATTTAAAGCGCCCAAGGCTACTGAGCCCATCTGCCAACTGATTGAATAGAGGCAACACTTCGTTATGCTGAAAAACTTGCTTCTTCTCGATTCTCAAATCGATAATTCGGCGCAAGGTTAGGCCTTCGAGGTACTGCATCACATAATAGACAACATTGCCCTCACGGCCTTCTTCATAGAGGCGGGCCACATTGATGTGATCAACTTTGCGAGCTTTGCGGCAAACCGCGAGGAAATTATTGATTTCGCGTTCGCTTTGGATCAGTTTCGAATCGATAACTTTTACGGCAACATCTTGTTCAGTGTTCTCGTCACGAGCCCGAACCATCCAGCCCGCAGCTCCGGAGTCGCGAAAAGATTTGACCCGGTATCGACCGGCAATTTTATAACCGACTTCAAAAGGGAAGCTACCGTGAAGACCGTCACCATTTTCGTGTAAAGCT
Organism: Deltaproteobacteria bacterium; assembly: GCA_018668695.1. Taxonomy (NCBI): domain Bacteria; kingdom Pseudomonadati; phylum Myxococcota; class Myxococcia; species Deltaproteobacteria bacterium. Next base: position 19,889 of record JABJBS010000409.1, on the reverse strand, counting down.
TTGCGGGCGGTCCGGCGCCGCTCGGCAGAAAACGGAGCTCCGCATTCACCACACTTCTTGGCACCATCTTCTGTATATGCACCGCACCTGTAGCAGAGCACGCAAGCCTCCAACCCGCTCAAGAGTGTCGGGAAAAACCCGGAAATAGCATAGCCGGATATCCAGAGGCAACCAACTAACGCTGGTGATTTCAAGGGCTTGAAACTCAGGGCCCCCTGCACTACGACCGGTTCAAGCCACCGAAGGACGGAAACATGAAACTTAACCGCACTCTTACACGCGGAACCCTGGTCAAACGGTACAAGAGATTTCTTGCTGATATCGAGCTGGAGTCCGGTGAGATCATCACTGTCCACTGTGCAAACTCGGGAGCTATGACTTCCTGCGCGGAGCCGGGAAGTCCTGTTATCATTAGTGATTCCGAGAATCCGAAGCGAAAATTACGCTATACCTGGGAACAGATTAAGATGGGAAGAACCTGGGTTGGCGTCAATACCGGTACCCCCAATGCGGCCATCGCCAACTGGATAGCCCTAGAAAAGATCCCCGAGCTAAGCGGCTACCCCGAGATCAAACGCGAGGTAAAATATGGCCGAGAAAAAAAATCCAGGATCGACGTCTATTTAAGTGGAAAGCCCGGTGAGCCCGACTGCTACGTCGAAGTTAAGAATGCTACGATGCGCGTGGGTAACTACGCCGCTTTTCCAGATGCCGTCACTGAACGGGGTAAAAAGCACCTCTACGAACTCGCTCACGCGGCTGAACAAGGGTCCCGAGCGGTCATGCTATTTTTTATCGGGCGCAGTGACTGTAAACAGTTTCGCCCAGCCGACGAGGTCGATCCGAAATATGGGGCAGCGCTCAGAGAGGTGGCTGACAAGGTTGAGCTTCTTGCTTACCGATGCCAATACAAACTAGACGGCAGCGTTCATCCCATCGAAAGTATTCCCGTAGAGCTTTAAGCTTTTCCTTCAGAACCGGCAAAGCTCCCCAAAGCGTGGTAGCCCGCATCTACAAAGATCGTATCTCCAGTCATACCGCGTCCCAAATCACTTAGGGCAAAGACTGCGGCGCCTCCCACATCGTCAATATCGACATTACGACCCAGCGGCGTCACATCTGCCACTTGATCTAATATCCCTCTCATTCCCTTAATACCTGCAGCTGAGAGAGTTTTGATCGGTCCGGCGCTGATGGCGTTGATGCGAATACCTTGAGGTCCGAGGTCAGCAGCCAGATATCTCACACTTGCCTCAAGCGCGGCCTTGGCCACTCCCATCACATTGTAATTTGGAATCACCTTCTGGCTACCGTAATACGTCAACGTAACTATTGAGCCTCCATGATCACTTTTCGCCAACAAACCTTCCATTTCTCTCGCCAAAGCTACCAAAGTGTAGACAGATGCATCCATCGCAGTCCTAAAGCCTTCTGAGCTCGTATCCACAAACCGGCCTTCCAAATCCTGTTTTTCGGCAAAGGCAACGGCATGGACGACGAAATCTAGAGTCCCCCACTTTTTCTCAATCTGCTCTCTTACTTTCGCGAGCGACTCAGGTTGCGTCAGATCACACGGCATCACCCACTCGGCCCCAAGCTCTTCAGCAATGGGATTGACGCGCTTGGCCAAACGTTCATTTTGGTAGGTTAAAGCCAGGCTGGCCCCTTGAGCCGCGCACGCACGCGCTATGCCGTGCGCGATACTGCGCTCATTGGCTACTCCAACTATTAAACCACGCCGATTTTCTAAGAGTTTCATGATGTACGATCCTTATCGAAAGCTACAATATCGCGCCAATTACGGGATGAGCACGAAAACACCGCCAATTACCGCTCAGAACGCGTCAGACTCGGCCCCCTCGCGCTTGCGACACCTTCTCTAGAGGAGTAAGTAGCGGCCCTCAAGAAGTATACTTAAGGGTAAGGGAATCTTTTAATTATGGCATACGAAAAACTTACAGCACCAACCACAGGCGACAAAATTACCATCAATGAAGATGGCAGTCTAAATGTACCCAACAATCCGATTATCCCATTCATCGAAGGGGACGGCATTGGTCCAGATATTTGGGCAGCCTCTCAACCTGTCTTTGATGCAGCTGTTGAAAAAGCATACGGCAGCGAACGTAAAATCGAATGGTTTGAAATTTTCGCGGGTGAAAAAGCTGTTTCAGAATACGGCGACAACCAGTGGCTTCCGGAAGATAGTCTTCAAGCTATCCGCGAGCACGTTGTTGCAATCAAAGGGCCACTGACCACACCTGTTGGCGGCGGCATTCGTTCTTTGAACGTTGCGATTCGGCAACTGCTTGACCTCTACGCATGCGTACGACCCGTTCGATATTTCAATGGCGTACCTTCTCCAGTGAAGCACCCAGAGAAACTCGACGTTGTTATCTTCCGTGAAAACACTGAAGACGTCTACTCGGGCATTGAGTGGAAACAAGGCACAGAAGAAGCCGCAGCAATGATCAAGTATCTCAACGATGGTCCAGTTAAGGACCTCGGCAAGAAAATTCGTGAAGACAGTGGTCTGGGTGTGAAGCCTGTAAGTATCACAGGCTCTAAGCGCTTGATTAACCGTGCCGTAAAATATGCGATCGACAACAACTTGCCTTCCGTGACGCTCGTTCACAAAGGCAACATCATGAAGTTTACTGAAGGCGCATTTAGAGACTGGGGCTATGAGCTCGTTGAAGAGTCCTACATGGATGCGGCAATCACTGAAGACGATGTGTGGAGCAAGCACGACGGTAAGGTTCCAGAAGGAAAAGTTCTGGTTAAGGACCGCATCGCTGACGCAATGTTTCAGCAGCTTCTTCTTCGCCCTGATGAGTACTCGGTTATGGCAACAATGAACCTGAACGGTGATTACCTTTCAGATGCATGTGCCGCACAGGTAGGCGGACTTGGTCTTGCTCCTGGCGCCAACATTGGTGACGAAGCCGCTGTCTTTGAAGCAACTCACGGTACAGCGCCGAAGTATGCAGGTCAGGATAAAGTAAACCCATCCAGCGTGATTCTTTCTGGCGCTCTTATGTTCCGACATATGGGCTGGGGAGATGTTGCAGACCTCATCGAAAAAGGCATCGAAGGTGCTATCGACAATAAGACAGTGACCTATGACCTCGAGCGCCAAATGGACGGAGCTAAGCTTCTTTCATGCAGCGACTTCGGTAAGGCCATCGTAGACAATATGTAATCTGGGTTAGGGCAGCACGATGAACCGTGCTGCCCTATTCCATTAATTTTAAGTTAATTTATTTGTATTGAGGAGAATTAAAATGGGACGAACATTCGAAAGACCAAAATTGGCCATGATTGGCGCAGGACAAATTGGTGGTAACCTGGCTCTTTTCGCAGCTCAAAAACAGCTCGGTGATGTGGTTCTCTTCGATATCAAAGACGGTATGCCACAAGGTAAAGCACTCGACATGCTTCACATGTCTCCAATGCAGGACTTTGATGCCAAGATTCTTGGAACCAGCAATTGGGACGATGTTGCAGGCGCTGACGTTGTTATCGTTACTGCCGGTATCCCACGCAAGCCAGGCATGAGCCGCGATGATTTGCTCGACACCAACGTCAAGATCATGACCGACGTTGCTACAAACTTGAAGAAGCAATGCCCAGACGCATTCGTCATCGTCATTTCCAACCCACTCGACGCCATGGTTTACACCATGAAAGAGATCACCGGATTTGATGCTAAGAAAGTTGTAGGTATGGCTGGTGTGCTCGATTCAGGTCGATTTGCATACTTCGTAGCCGAAGCTCTTAATGTTTCTGTTGAAGACGTGAACACTTTTGTTCTCGGCGGACACGGCGACACAATGGTACCTGTCATTGAGTATTCAAATGTAGGCGGAGTACCTCTTACGCAGCTTATGGAAATGGACCAAATTGAAGCCATTGCCAACCGCGTTCGTAAGGCTGGCGGCGAAATCGTTGGACTTTTGAAGACTGGTAGCGCGTTTTACTCGCCTGCTGGAGCCGCCATCGAAATGGCGGAAGCTTATCTCCGCGACAAAAAGCGTGTTCTTCCTGCAGCAGCACAGTGCAACGGTGAATTCGGTGTGGACGGCCTCTATGTAGGCGTTCCAACTGTTATCGGAGCCGGCGGCGTTGAACGAATTCTTGAAGTGAAGCTCTCAGAATCAGACACAGAGCTGATGGGTAAGAGTGTTGCTCACGTTAAAGATCTGGTCGAACAGGTTAATAAACGTCTAGCATAAGTCGCATCTACCCGCTGATCTAAGTTACAATTTTGTGGCCGCAATCGGCGGGGATCTTCTCTTACGCCATCAGGATTTGCAAAAATCGCTCAATGGCGTAAGAGATGTTTTCTAGTGTGGTTCCTAGATTAAGCGACCGAGACTTATCGGTCCTACATATAATGAGAAGGGTTCATCCATGAGTTGGTTGGTTGACTTCGTTAAATCGTCTATCGGCGCAAAGGTCGTGATGGGCGTAACCGGTGTCATGCTCATTGGTTTTGTCATCATGCACATGGTCGGCAACCTTCAGGTCTTCCTGGGGCCTGAAACACTTAATGCGTACGGTAAAATGCTTCACGACCTCGGCGGACTGCTTTGGGTCGCACGTTTTGGGCTCATCGGCGCAGTTGTATTACACATCGCCTCTGGGCTTCGCTTGGCTTCTTTGAACAAAGCAGCCAGACCTGTTCGTTACGTTCATGAGACAACTGTCCAGGCATCTTTTGCCTCGCGTTACATGAAAATGAGCGGAATCGTGGTTTTGGCCTTTGTCGTTTATCACCTGCTGCATTTTACGCTTGGCGGTGCTACGCCAGACCACACCGGCTTAACGACACAACTGGCGGACGGTACCGAAGTCAAAGACATCTATAAAATGGTTGTCTTAGGATTTCAGCAACCTGCTGTATCCGCTGCATATATTATCGCTATGGTCTTGTTGGGACTGCACCTTAATCACGGTGCAACCAGCCTCTTTCAAAGCCTTGGGCTACGAAATGCGAAATACAATACCCTGATTGACAAGGTGGGGCCGGCGCTGTCTATCTTCGTTGTTGTCGGCAACTGTTCCATGCCCATCGCCATCTTAACCGGCGCAGTTGGCTTAGTAGGAGGTCATTGAAATGAAGTTAGAATCCAATGAACCAACAGGTGATATTGCAGGCAGATGGGATAAACACCGTTTCGACATGAAACTGGTGAACCCTGCCAACAAACGTAAACTCAGCGTGATTGTTGTTGGCTCTGGCTTGGCTGGTGCTGCTGCATCTGCAACTATGGCCGAGCTTGGTTACAATGTTGATTGCTTTTGTTTCCAAGATAGCCCGCGCCGCGCGCACTCGATTGCGGCACAGGGTGGTATCAACGCAGCTAAAAACTATCAGAATGATGGCGACAGCGTTTACCGACTCTTTTACGACACCGTCAAAGGCGGCGATTTTCGCTCACGTGAATCAAACGTTTATCGCTTGGCTCAGGTCAGCACGAACATCATCGACCAATGCGTTGCCCAAGGCGTGCCGTTTGCACGTGACTACGGTGGTTACCTAGCAAACCGTTCTTTCGGTGGTGCTCAGGTAAGTCGTACATTCTACGCTCGAGGACAAACCGGCCAGCAGCTGCTGCTCGGTGCATACGGTGCCCTCTCCCGCCAGATCCACTTGGGTCAGGTGAAAATGCACACCCGTACTGAGATGCTCGAACTGGTCCTCGTTAACGGCCACGCTCGCGGTATTATTACTCGCAACCTCTTAACAGGTAAGATGGAGTCTTGGGCTGCCGATGCCGTTGTGCTCGCAACCGGTGGATACGGAAACGTCTTCTACTTGTCGACGAATGCAATGGGCTCCAACGTCACCGCAGCGACTCGCGCGTACAAAAAAGGTGCTGGTTTCGCCAACCCTTGCTACACGCAAATTCACCCAACCTGCATCCCCGTTTCCGGAGATCATCAGTCTAAACTAACGCTGATGAGCGAATCACTGCGAAACGATGGACGTGTCTGGGTACCGAAGAAGTCAGGCGATACAAGAACGCCTGTTCAGATTCCTGAAAACGAGCGAGATTATTACCTGGAACGTCGTTACCCTGCATTTGGTAACCTTGTACCTCGTGATGTTGCGTCCCGCGCAGCCAAGATGGCTTGTGACGAAGGCATGGGCGTAGGCCCCGGCGGACGCGGCGTATTCCTCGACTTCAAAGACGCCATCGGGCGTGTTGGTAAGGATGCCGTTAGCGCACGCTACGGTAACCTCTTCGACATGTACGAACGGATCACCGACGACAACCCATATGAAACGCCGATGAGAATTTATCCAGCGATTCACTATACGATGGGCGGCTTGTGGGTTGATTACAACTTGATGAGTAACATTCCAGGCTTACACGTTGCTGGTGAGGCAAACTTCTCCGACCACGGTGCAAACCGGCTGGGAGCCAGCGCTTTGATGCAAGGGCTTGCAGACGGTTACTTCGTATTGCCGTACACCATCGGTAATTACTTTGCGACTTCAGGTCAGGGCAAGGTCACTACCGACGCCCCTGAGTTCAAACAAGCACTTAAAGACTGCGAAGATAGAACCAAAAAGTTTCTTTCGCTCGATGGGAAGAGAACGGTCGATGACTTCCACCGTGACCTCGGCAAAATCTGCTGGGAACACTGCGGTATGTCGCGAACCAAAGAAGGCCTCACTCAGGCTATCCAGGATATAGGTTCTCTTCGTGAAGAATTTTGGACCAACGTTAAGATACCCGGAAGCGGAGCAGAGCTGAACATGGAGCTTGAGAAAGCTGGACGTGTTGCTGACTTCCTCGAGTTTGGTGAAGTGATGTGTAACGACGCGTTGGCTCGTGAAGAGTCTTGCGGCGGTCACTTCAGAGAAGAATACAAGACCGAAGAAGGCGAAGCGCGCCGAGACGATGAGAATTTCTGCCACGCTGCAGTTTGGGAATATGCCGGATATGGCAACACTCCCAATCGACATAAAGAGGAAATGGAATTCGAATACGTCAAGCTGGCGACAAGGAGCTACAAGTGAAGTTAACACTACACATATGGCGTCAAAAGAACGCCCAAACACCCGGTCAAATGGTGAGCTATACGCCAGACAACATCAGTCCAGACATGTCCTTTTTGGAAATGCTCGACGTCGTCAACCGAGGCCTCATTATCAAGGGCGAAGAACCTATTGCATTTGACCATGATTGCCGTGAAGGCATTTGCGGGATGTGCTCTTTGGTCATCAACGGTCAGCCTCACGGGCCGGAAAAAGCAACGACAACGTGCCAGCTCCACATGCGTAAATTCAAAGATGGCGATACCATCTATATCGAGCCATTCAGAGCCAAAGCATTTCCTGTCGTCAAAGACTTGGTCGTGGACCGCTCGTCTTTTGACCGGATCATTCAAGAAGGCGGATACGTAAGTGTGAACACAGGCGGAGCGCCTGATGCAAACGCAAATCCTATTGGTAAGACAATAGCTGATGACGCATTCGATGCAGCTGCTTGTATTGGCTGCGGCGCATGTGTTGCCACCTGTAAGAATGCGTCGGCGATGCTTTTCGTTTCTGCGAAAGTTGGACAACTTGCGCGGCTCCCACAAGGACAAGCCGAGCGAGACAGCCGTGCCAAGAACATGGTCGACCAAATGGACGAAGAAGGATTCGGAAACTGCACCAACCAAGGTGAGTGCGAAGCTGTCTGTCCTAAAGATATCAAAATTAAGTATATTTCAGAACTGAACCTGGAGTACACGCGCTCAGTTCTAACTGGAAAATAGCATCATGTTAAAATTCGGGACTCTTCTTTTGGCTCTAGGTCTCTTGCAGGCTTGCAGCTCCGGTACTGAGCCGTCCAAATCAGTGGAACCAGCTCCTTCTAAAGCCCAATCGGTCATCAAAGCGGATGCTCAACCCGTAAAGCAAGAAGCCCCAGTCGGCCCTAAGCTCTACGGAGAGGCGTTCACTGACGCAGTTCCGGCGGTAGCCCTTGAAACTCTTCTAAAGAGTCCCGAGGCATACGTTAAGAGCCCAGCGCGTGTAACCGGTCATGTTCGTAAGGCGTGTACGAAGAAGGGTTGCTGGATGGAGCTTGCCACTTCAGCTGACGCGAAAGCACCGGGTTGCCGAGTGACTTTTAAGGACTACGGATTCTTCGTACCTTTAGATTCAGCAGGAAGCAGCGCTCAACTGGTTGGTACAGCCAAACTGGAGATTGTTAGTAAGGACCACGTGGATCACCTCGAAGGTGAAGGTGCCACATTCGCGAACAAGAATGCGGATGGTACAGCCACAGAGGTTCAAATCGTAGCCACGGGTGTTGAGTTAACACTTTAAACCCGGGCTGAATCATCGCAATGATGATTCAGTGCCAAGTACCCTGCCAAGCCAACCGTCATCCAAAAAAGAGCAGCCACCGAAGGGTGGAATAAAAAGTCGTGAACAAACGACAACAAGAATGCTCCGACCAATCCGAACGTCATCCCTATACGTTTCGCGCGAAAGCCATCGTCAGACTCCCGACCCGGGACTCGCCAACTCTTTTGAATCGCAGAACCAATAAGGGCCATAAGGAAAAGCCAGACTCCCACGCCGATAAGGCCACCTTCCGCCCAAGCTGTTAAGTGCTGGCAATGACTGTTGACGGTGTATGACTGAGCCAATTCGGGATCGATGAAGAAGGCCCGTGAAGACCTTGAATAGGTTCCCAGTCCGGCACCAAGGATGGGATGCGCTGAAGCCACCTTAACGCCATGGGACCAAGCAAAGCCTCGAATACTCACCTTATCTAAGGCTATGGGTGCTTTGACATCAGGCGCGTAGTTCACCCCTGTCGTGATGACGAACGCCATTCCTGCGGTAAATGCTACCGCCAAAACACCACCGAGTAAGTCTCGCAAGGACGGAATACGCTCCAGAATAATCAAACCCAACAAGCATAGAATCGAGACACCAAAACCCGCTTTTGCAAACGTGAAAAAACTGAAGCAACCTAAAATGGATGCCACGAGTAGCAAAGCCAACCGGGTGGTAAAAGTCTTTGCGAGCACACTAAGCCCAGCTAAAAGCGCCAACGACCAAACAAGGGTCACGGACGTTTTAATCCGGTTTCGCAGCGGTCCGGTTGCTGCCTTGATTCGTGTTCCCGGAATATAGAGTTGCCCGCGGTAATGCCTCTTCTCCGTTTTCTCGGCCTCAGACATCAAGAGTCGCTCCATGGGAAAGGAGCCTTTTTTGTATTGCATCAGCCCTGCAGCCGAGGCGACCCCAGCTCCTAGGAGTGCCCCAACAATTAAGCGCCGCCAGAACAACCGGTCAAAGGAAGGCAAGACACGGTAACCAACCACTGCGGTCAAAATGAACAAGCTCTTATAAAGATGAGAAACCCGCGGGGTGTTGCCATGAACCAAAGCAGCCAGCAGCCCCTCGGCAATCCATGCTGTCGCAATCAATACAAACCACGCCCACCATTGCCTGGTTCTTAAACTTTCTGCGAAGGTGTTCCAAGACTTGATGAGTGTCATCTCATGGTTACGCCAGTCCGCAACGAGCCAACAAGTGGCCGAGAGTAGAAGCGCGAGGTAACTTCCCGCCTCTGAAACCAGGCACAGGCCAATCCCAATAACAACCAACCACCTTGAAATTTGATATAATATTGTCACTTAAAACGTGTTCTCACATTCCCTGAAGTGGGCGCTCTTGAAATAACCGTTAGCGACTTTCCCATAAAATTGGCGTTACATAAAGCTTCCACCACAGACACGAATTCTCCGCACCGAGTCTTTATCCTTGCTCCTTTAAAGCTTCGATTTCAAAGGCTCCGGTCCAATTCGTATCTACGGCCTGACGACTTTGCCATTCACAGCGGCGAATAAACAGCGCTACAGCCAAGTCGCTTGGATCAACCTCAGCGCAGTGTTCAAAGGTCTCTAAGGCCCCCTTAAAATCCGCAGCCCAAAATTGCCGCAATGCTCGCTCATAATCTTTTTTGTATGAGCCCCTTCGCTGCAGTAGCGCAGGCTCCAGCACATCCAAAACTTCATAAAGCACAACCGGTTCAACCCGCCCTTTAACCCGTACCCGATCTAAAATTCTCACCGTGAATTTTGCAGGATTTTCCAGCCGGTCGAAAACGGCCTCACTGATCAACAACGGCGCCCCATAGACCTTAGTCAACGATTCGATACGGCTGGCTGTATTGACGGCATCGCTGATCACCGTGCCCTCCATACGCCCCGTCGCGCCAATGGTACCCAGCATCATCTCGCCCCAATTGATACCCATACCTATATCGAAGGTCTCTTTGCCTGCCTCCCGAAGCTCCACATTGAAGTCAGCCAAAGCCTTCATCATCAAGATCCCGGAATCTACAGCATCGTCCGGCCTGCGGTCGAATAATGCCATGATGCAGTCGCCGATATATTTATCGACAAACCCATTATGAGAATCGATAACGGGCTCCATGCGCTTTAAATAATCATTTAAAAAGATAAAATTATCCTTCGGACTCATTTTCTCCGACATAGAAGTAAACTTTCGGATATCTGAGAAAAGGATAGTCATGTTCATAGCCACATGATCACCAAGCTTTACCTCCGTAATACTGTCTTTACCCAGCAGGGCTAGAAAACGGCTCGGAACAAACCTCTCATAAGATTTCACCAAACGCATTTGCTCATCGAGTAATCTCGCTTTGGTATGAAATTTATCTCGTCTTTCTTCGTTGATACGCTGACCCAGAGCAACTGAAAGAAGCATCACTTCAAGCGTTGCTCCAATTTGCAAACCGTATTCGGTAACAACATTGTGCCCAACCAAACCCAGCTTGCTCAGGGAGAAGACAACTGCACCTAATAAGAAAGCTGACCAAGCCAGGGTGAAAGTCTTGGCAGGACGAAAGCCTTCTCGCCATCGACCTACCCCCACAAAGATGATTCCTCCCGCAGCCACAATGGCCAATACGGAAACTGTGCGAGCTATCCATGAATATTCGACGACAAACGCACACGCCGCTATACCAACGGCAATCGCCCCGACCCCGTCAAAAAAGCGATAACTTTTTAGACCGCGTTTTCGAAGCTCTAGAATCTCGTTGGAGAAGAATGCCGCAAAAGCGATGGTTAATGAAATCGCAACTCCACCGCTGATAGAATGCCACCATGAATTATTGGGCCAAAGGTTCTGATAGGTAAAACCCTGGTGAAAGCCCTGATAAGAAGCTTCCATCATAACAAAAGCAACGTAGAGTAAATAAGCGCGTTCCCGGATCGCTAAAAATATAAAGAAATTGTAAATTGCCATCACCAACATGATTCCAAAAAACATACCTTGTATGAGTTGGACCCGCTGATCTGACCGATAAAACTCCGACGACCGCCAAAGCATTAAAGGAACCTGTAAACTGGTGGTCGATGCGATGTGTAAATAAACCGTAAGTTCTTCCACACCCTTGGTAGGCAATGGGAACAGGTAGTTTCGATGTTCCACAGGCCGGGTAACAAATGGCAGACTGTCTCCAGTCTCATAAACGGACAAAAGCCGTTCTCCACTGAAGATCCAAACATCCACTTGGTCGAGATTTGCATATGCCAGTTCAAGCAACCACGAATCTTGACCAGAATAATCAACTCTGATCGGAAGCTTCAACCACGCATGGCTTTTTGTGTAACCTAAATTAAGCGTTCCCTCACGCAGCTCCCAAACAGAATCAAAGCTGGCGTCTCGAATATCATTCAGTTCAAGTTGTGCCGCATCATCGACTATTAAAAAAATCTCTTTGACAGGTATTCGAGCTTGGCCAGCCAAAACAGGGACCTGAATAGACTCCGCCAGGAGCAGCGCCGAACTTAAGAGCAGTGGTAGGCCGATAAAAATCGCACATCTCAATAAAGACGCCCACCTGAGCTTGACCAAATGCATACCCTTATTGAACCTTATTTGAAGCTCCCAAGCCATTGATTTATCACGAGATTATTAAAATCCGCCGGGTACAAAAAAAAGCCAGCAACTTTTAGCTCATGGTACCGATAACCTAAATATCTACCCTCAAGTACATTAAGAAAAAATCATGACTGCTATCACAACACACGCCCTACAAGCTGCCACTTTAATAAACTCTGCCAAAGCTCCTACCGCTCGCCAAGAAGACAAAGCTCAACCTACGCCATTACCTATTGATAGCTTCGAGCGCATCGCTGCCGATCATGCCAAAACAGGTGTTGATCCTCGGCTCCTTCAATCAATTGAGTCCGAAAAAATAGCACGGACTGAAAACCCGGTTTTTCCATCATCCCCTCTCGTGGACATTCAAGAGTTCAGCGTGATTGCAGAAAAGCTCAGCGCGGAGGCCGCGTTGAACCTACAGCCTGGCAATCGCAGTGGTTTTCTAAAGTCACAAATCGAGCCCGTAAAGGGAGTTGTTCTTGCACTGCATGGCTGGTCGGCCGGAACTTGGCAATTCGAACACATGGCAACCCAGCTCACCGACCAAGGGTACCATGTGTACGCGCCACGGCTTCCCGGGCACGGTCTCGTAAACTCCTCCGGTAAAGCTGTATCCACCGGGTTTCCTCAAAACGATGAGTCTCAAATTTACCGCGACTACGCCGATGCAACCTACGCTGAGGCTGCTTCAGTTGGGCTTCCAATCAGCATTGTCGGACTTTCAGGGGGCGGTGCGATTGCCCTTGATATTGCTGGGCGGTATCCAGACATTCAATCCGCCACACTCTATGACCCCTTCTTAAGTCCAGCAAACCCAGCAGAAGCCTTGGTTAATGCCGCACAATTCATAGATAGATTTACCTTTGGTTTTGCCAGCTATCTTTTACGACTCATCCCCATCGTTTTTGGCAATGCAAAAAGCGACCGAGATGCATGGGGACGAGATGGGCATGTTGATTTCGATGGTGGAATGATTTTCGGTCTGTCTCAATATGGTCAACGTGCTGTAGCAGACTCGGGAAACTCATCGGTACCATTACAAATCGTTAGTTCAGAATATGAAAGCAATGTGGTCAGCCGTACACTTCTTAAAGAAGTTTATGAAGCCAATACCGCAACCCGGGGCTGGTACCATTTCCCGACTGAAGCAGAAGTACCGCATGCTATGATTCACTGGAGAGAATTTGAAAACGATCAGTCTCGCGCTGAGCTGCGTAGCCTAACATTTGATTTTATTGATCAATTGAACCCTGCGACCTTCAATCGGCCGCGCTGAATCAAAAAAACTAATCGTCCCCGAGGACGCGTTTTTTCAACTCGTCTTTATTGAATTCCGCAACGCGCCCCGTGGTCACCACCTCAGCAAATGTTTGCAGAGCATGCTCTAGGTCGTCGTTGATAATCCAAGAAGAGTAATTGACCGCACCTTCAATCTCTTGACGAGCAGCTTCTAGGCGTTTTTGAATCACATCCTCTACATCGCTCGCACGCCCTCTCAAACGCTCCTCTAAAACCTGCATTGAAGGGGGTACGATGAAAATTAATAATGCCTCTGGCATCTTCTCTTTGATCTGGTAACCGCCCTGAATATCAATATCGAATAAAACGTTGATACCACTCTCAAGCTGACTCTTGGCTGCACTTAAGCTGGACCCATAATAATTACCGTGCACCTGAGCCCACTCTAAAAAAGCGTCTTGTTCAATCAATGCTTTAAACTCTGCTTCATCAACGAAGTGGTAATCTACGCCGTCTTTTTCTTGGCCGCGCGGTGCCCGCGTGGTGTGCGAAATCGAGAACGATAGTCCGGGCAACTCATCCATCAAACGCCGACACAGGGTAGTCTTCCCGCCGCCGCTCGGCGCCGAGACAACGATTGCCTTACCTCTTTTAGAAACTGACTCACTCATTCGGAAGGCTTCTCTTTCAGCTGCTCACACAACTCTGTGGTTGAATGGTCTTTAGGATCCCCCACAATTTCCACACGGCCCCCCAACCGTTTCACCAATGCAGCCTCAGGCACAGACTCTACCGTGTAGTCTGTTCCTTTCGCGTGTACATGCGGCCGAATAGCCTCAATGATAGGTTCGACGGTCTTGTCATCGAAAACAACAACCCAATCGATTCCCGCCAGCGCTGCGACGATTTCAGCTCGTTCAGCATCTGGAATCATGGGCCGGTTGGGACCTTTTGACAATTGCACTGAGCTGTCTGAATTCACCGCGACAACCACACGCTCTCCATGCTCCGCGGCACCTTGCAGATATCGCACGTGACCCACATGCAATAAGTCAAAGGCACCATTGGCTAGAACAATTGTTTCGCCGCGCTCATGGGCTGCGTCCGTTAGGAGTGTTAACTCGTCAAGATTGACTAGGAGCCCCATGGATTAAGCTCCATGGACGCCTGGACGGAAGCATCGATAAGCTCCTCAGGACTGCATGTTGCGGCACCGCTCTTGTTTACCGTGACACCCGCGGCACAATTGGCAAGGCGCATGGCATTTTCCATTCCAAGCTCCGCCGCGACAGCCAGACAAAAGGTTGCCATAACGGTATCCCCTGCCCCTGTAACATCGGTCACTTCTTCCTCACCAACAATATCAACATGTGAAACATCATCATCGGTAAACAAAGACATGCCGCCGCGCCCCAGAGTAAGAAGGACAGCTTTCACGCCAAGTTTTTCTTTAAGCGCATGCCCAGCGCGCAATGCCTGGTCCGGTGATTCAATTTCAAAACCAATCACCGCTTCAGCTTCGGGCACGTTGGGAGTTATCGCAGTCACGCCTTTAAAGGCGCTGAGCCGGTAACGGGAGTCGACACAAACAATCTTACCGTCGGCCGCAAGCTTTACCGCTAAGTCGATGGTGGCTTGCGAAATAACGCCTTGCCCATAATCACTGATAATTATCGCATCGACCATTTCGGCCCGCTCAGCCAAGTGCTTTGTGATCACTTGGTGAACTTCTTCTGGCAAAGAGTCTGGTTCGTCATCTAAACGAATGACCTGCTGACGTGCTGTACCCGCTGCACCCGCCATCACGCGCGTCTTCACAGAGGTTGTTGTCTTCGATCCCACAACGCCTTGGATATCCATCCCGGCATCGTGCAGCATCTTACGGACAACTTCACCGTTGGCATCGTTTCCCAGGCCGGTGACCACTTCCACATCAGCACCGAGTGCCCTTAGATTTAAAGCTGTATTTGCGGCGCCACCGAGTCGATATTCTTTGGACTCTTTACGGACAACCAAAACGGGAGCTTCCCGACTGACCCGCAAAGTTTGGCCGTAAACATAGGCATCGAGAATCATGTCTCCCACAACAAGAATCCGGCAATTGGAAAACTTTTGGAGAGCACTGGCAACAGTAGCAGTCACGCGCGCCTCAATCGTTGGAATTATTTTGGCCTATGGCATCAAGTTCTGTGAGCAGCGCACGAGAACGACCGGCGACTTCACGCTTGAATTGTCGATTATCATCAAGGGCCCGAAAATAGTCATCAGCAATATTCAAGGCCGCAAGCACGGCCAGTTTTGTGGGCGCAACCGCAGCACCTGCCGAGATTTCATCCACCTTACGTTGAATATAAGTCGCGAGCTGTTCAATACGCCTAGGATCATCATCAGCCTTCAAGCGCATGCGCTGGCCGAGAATGGTCACTTCAACCGCTTCTTGAGTCTGTGTTCTGCTTCCGCCGTTACCACCATATTGTGTCATGAATATTCCTGCCCCCAGCTCTGATTGTTGCTCTACCCAAGGTTTGCCGCAAGGGTCAAGCAGCAGAAGATTCAAATAGTCCGTTCACAAAAGATGGTGCATGGAATGGGCGCAGATCATCTGCTTGCTCACCTACACCTACAAAACGAACTGGTATTGCTAACTCATTTGCAATGCCTACTACCACACCGCCTTTGGCCGTGCCATCGAGCTTCGTAAGAATTACGCCAGTAAGTCCGACTGCTTCATTAAATTGGCGTGCTTGCAGGACAGCATTTTGCCCGGTGGTGCCATCCACGACCAACCAGGTCTCATGTGGGGCTCCATCCAAAGACTTGCCGGCCGCACGTCCTACTTTCTTGAGCTCTTCCATGAGATCGTTCTTGGTATGAAGACGACCGGCTGTGTCTGCGAGAATAAAATCTGCATTAACTTCGCAGCCATGGCGGACCGTATTATAAATAACGCTGGCAGGATCCGAGCCTTCATCGCCCGTGATGACCTTACAATCGGTTCGCTCACCCCAGACCTTTAGCTGCTCAACAGCGGCGGCTCGAAAGGTATCGCCGGCCCCCATCACCACAGAATGACCACGAGATTTGAGTAATGAGGCAATTTTACCGATCGATGTCGTCTTTCCGACTCCATTTACACCGATAAATAGGATCACTTTTGATCCATTCGGCTCTTTGGCTAAAGGATCGTCGTCGTTCGAGACCTTATCCAGCGCCTTTTCGATGTGCTCACGAAGCGCCGCGCGAACTTCTTCGCCCGAGGAGAGATCCTTAGATGCTACTCTAGCCCTTAAGTCGTCGACCATCTCCATGGCCAAGCGAACACCCACGTCGGCAGTTAGCAAAGCCTCTTCGAGCTCGTCCATCACGTCATCATCCACCGAGCCTTTGCGACTAAAAATGGATGCGAGCTTACCCATGAAGGAGGCATTGGTACGCTTCATGCCTTCTTTAAGACGAAGATCGTCCCCGGCAGGAGCAGCTTCTACAACCGGTTCCGGCTCAGCAGCGGCCTCTACAACCGGTTCTGGCTCAGCGGCGGCTTCTACAACTGATTCTGGCTCGGCAGCGGCTTCTACAACTGGTTCTGGCTCGGGAACAGCTTCAACAACGGGTTCCGGCTCGGCCTTAGGTGCAACCTGAGCCGTGGGCTCAGCGAACTCGGCCGAATCTTCCTCAGCGTAAAGCTCTTTTTTGCGCTCAGCAGAGCGTTTTATGGCCTTAAAAGCCAACCAAACAAAGCCAACCGTGAGGGAGGCTAGGACAATCATGCCAATCATTTCGCCGTTCATGCAGCCGGATGTAGCTGGCATGGGTGAAGGGTGTCAATAAGCCTTGAGATTAAGAGCTGTGAAATCGCGCTTAATTGAATTTCCGAGAGAGATTCTTTGTGATAGCAGCCCAGCCATGACCAGATCGCATTCCATGATGATCGTAGCGGGCGAAGCCTCCGCAGACCTGCACGGCGCCGAGGTGGTCGCGGAACTCAACCGCCGAGACCCCGATTTGAAGATTTTTGGCGTCGGTGGCCAGGCGATGCGCTCACATAAATTTGAGGCTCTGGTGCCCGCCGAAGAGATGTCATTGGCTGGTCTCACTGAAGTTCTCATGGGCCTTCCCCGCATGTTCCGGATCATGGGGGAGCTTACCCAAGCAGCCCAGACCCGCCGCCCCGATGTCGTCATGCTTATTGATTTACCCGACTTCAACATCCGCCTCGCTAAGCGCCTCAAGAAACTTGGCATCCCAGTCGTCTATTATATCAGTCCCCAAATTTGGGCTTGGCGCCAAGGGCGTGTTGAACAAATTCGGCGATTCGTTGATAAAATGCTGGTTATCCTTCCCTTCGAGAAAGACTTTTACAAAAGCCATGATGTCGACGTCGAATTCGTCGGTCACCCCTTAGTGGAAGAACTCGCCGATGCCCCCACCCAGGCCATTGCACGCACACAGCTCGGTCTTCAAAAACCAAACGGGCCTATCCTCGCTCTCCTACCTGGAAGCCGGCACAAAGAAGTCAGTCGCCACCTACCTATTATGCTTGAAGCCGTAGGTTTGCTCCGGCAAGACTCGCCAAACATTCACGCCTTTATTCCTGTTGCCAGCACCATTTCCAAAAGCTGGGTAGAAACCTTGGTGGAAGAGGCAGATGTCAAAGCGCAGGTCATCGACGGCCAAGCCGTAGAAATTGTTCGTGCCTGTGATGCAGCCGTTGTGTGCTCGGGCACCTCCACCCTTCAAACCGCGCTTCTCCATAAACCTATGGTTGTGGTCTATAAAGTATCCTGGTTCACACATTTTATATTGAAGCGTCTCGTGAAGGTTGCCTACATCGCCTTAGTCAATCTGATTGCCGGCAAAGAGCTTGTCACTGAACTTGTCCAAAACGCTTTTACAGCTCCCCGGCTTAAAGACGAACTCAAAGAGATACTCGACAACTCCGATAAACAAAGTTCCCTTCAGGAGGGATTCGAAAAAATTCGAGCAAGCCTTGGCGATGGGGCGGTGGCTGGGCGGGTGGCTGACGCGATCTCGGAATTTATTAAACCGGCGGAACCAAAATCATGAGTCAGTTCAAAGCCGTCGTACTCCTACCCACCTACAATGAGATCGCTAATATTCAGAAGGTCGTCGACGCCATTTGCCAAGCGGCACCGATTGATATCCTCATCATTGATGACAACTCTCCTGATGGAACCGGTGAACTCGCCGACAACCTAGCAGAACGTTGCCCCAACGTATTTGTTCTTCATCGAGCAGCTAAGGCGGGGCTGGGCAAGGCCTATGTCAGCGGCTTTCACTGGGCAATGGCAAGAGGGTACACCCACATCATCCAAATGGATGCCGACCTTAGTCATCCACCTGCGGTGATTCCCAAATTATTAGAACTCACAAATCACTACGACATGGTTCTAGGATCACGATGGGTAGATGGGGGCGGCACCGAGAATTGGTCTAAAGTACGTCAACTCATCTCTAAATGCGGCTCATTCTATGCGCGTAAGATTCTACAAATCCCAATTCGCGACGTTACCGGCGGATTAAAATGTATTAAACGCGAAGTACTGGAAACCATCAATTTAGATGAGCTACAATCGGCGGGCTATGTCTTTCAAATAGAAATGACATACTTGGCCATTCAGGCGGGATTCTCCGTTTATGAAACGCCAATAATTTTCACTGAGCGTCAACTCGGAGAATCAAAGATGTCTGGCAACATCGTCGTCGAAGCAATCCTTCGTGTGCCCATGCTTCGGCAAAGGCGTAGACGATGAAATCCATGCGGCGACTATTCCCATATCTGCAATCACAGTGGCAAACGGTCGCCATGGCTTTTGGTTGTATGATTTTCTACGCTATCACCACAGCGTTCTATGCCTTCATCTCCGGCCCAGCCCTCAAATATATTTTTACAGGCGACGTCCAAGACGTTTTAAAAGACTCTACCGGTGAAATTCGTTCTGCCTGGAAAACCTTGCCGGACTCATGGCTCACCGGTCTGGAAAATCTTGCTCAAGACTACGCCCTCTGGCTACTGCCTGCGGTCATTGTCGTTGCCGCAACCGCCAAGGGGTTTGCTCAGGCGGGGCAATTTTATCTTATGGGTAAGGCATCTCAGCGAAGTCTTTTAGAGCTGCGCCGCGATGTTTTCAGAGCCCTGGTGAACCAACCACCTTCTTTTTTCGTCAAGCGCTCACACGGAGACTTACTAAGCCGGTTATCCAACGATGCAAACCAAGTTGAACAAGCTCTATTTTACGGCGTGGGGCCACTCTTTCGCGAGCCTCTCGTACTCTTCGCCCTTCTTGGTTACCTTTTTTACACCGACGCAAAACTTGCACTTCTTACTTTCATCACCGTTCCTGTTGCAGTGATTCCACTTGTTCGATTTACCAAGTGGCTCAAAAAAGTAAGCGGCCGTGGACAGCAAGCTCAAGCTTCCATCAATACGGTTTCCTATGAGGCTCTCGCAGGCATTCAGGTCGTTCAGGCCTTTGGCGGTGAGAAACGCGAAGAAGAGCGCCTACACCAAGCCGGACTTCATTATTACTCGCAGATGCTCATAAGTTATTTTATTCGTGCCGTCCGCACTCCCATCATGGAGATACTCGGTGCGGTAGCTCTCGCGTTGCTCCTCGGCGTCTTGGCTTGGTTGGTCCACCACCACGATGCTGACCCCGCACACTACATGAGCTTCTTTGCTGCGTTTCTATTT
>JABJBS010000408.1 GCA_018668695.1 Deltaproteobacteria bacterium | reverse complement strand
AGAATATGGATAGGCATTGCACCGCTTTTGGCCGGTTACATTGTTTCCCAAGTGGTCAATACATACTCAAGTATTGAGAATGAAGAGCTACTGACGAGATCAGTCGAAGCTGTGGATGGCGCATTGGACGGCAAGGATATCCTTGTTGAATTCGATACAATGCTCAACCAATATACCAAAGCGATTACCGAACAGGATGAAGACGCCTTTATGGAGGCGCAAGCGGCTTCTGAATCCGCTATTAAAGGTCTTAAGAAACTCAGTAAAAAAGAGATTGGGCAGATCCGACAGAAAGAAAGTAACAAGATATCCAAACAGGCCGGGGAAATTGTTGCCCGGTATAACGAGGTTACCCAAATCTTCGTGGATATGGATGACGGCGAAGATACGATGGAGCAAGCTAAAGACCTTGCCAATCGGCTTAAAGATATGCGCGAGACGCTGGTAAAGTTTACCGACGTGCTCGCAAAAGATGTTCGTAGAGACCTCACGGATATCAAAGAGAGTACTGCCTGGAACCGTACGCTTAGCTTACTACTTTTCTTGGCGATGATTGCAATATCAACGTTCGCAATCATCAATGTCATCTCGAAATATATTTCACTCCCGCTTAACGATATGGTCGACCGTCTTAAAGACATCGCCCAAGGTGAGGGTGATTTAACTCAGCGTCTCAATGTCACAAGCAATGACGAAATTGGTGAACTCGCGGAGTGGTTTAATACCTTCCTCGAAAAGCTCCGTGGAATTATCGCAAGCGTTGGCGAAACAACCGAGAAGCTCTCTCGCTCGTCAGCTGTTCTTGAAACCACAGCTGTGTCAATGACATCCAGCGCCGGTGAGACAGCCTCGCAAGCCACCATGGTTGCCGAAGCGGCCAACGATGTTAGCGACAACGCTCAACATGCAGCGGTGGGTGTTGATGAAATGGGACTCAGTATTCGCGAAATCGCGAAGAACGCTAATGACGCAGCCATGGTTGCAACCCAAGCGGTACAAGTTGCCAAATCTACGAATATGACGGTTGAGCAACTCGGTGTCAGCAGCGCAGATATTGGTAAAATCATCGCGGTTATTACGTCGATTGCCGAGCAAACCAACCTTCTCGCATTGAACGCCACCATTGAGGCCGCACGAGCCGGTGATAGTGGTAAAGGCTTTGCAGTTGTTGCAAACGAAGTTAAGGAATTGGCCGGTGAGACCGCCAAAGCAACCACTGAGATTTCTTCGAAGATTCAAGCCATTCAGCAAGATGCTGATGCTTCGATTTCCGCGATTGGTAAAATTGGCGGAACCATTGAGCAAATCAATCAGCTGCAAACCAGTATCGCTGGGGCAGTTGAAGAGCAAAGCGCGACCATGGCTGAAATTGGCCGAAGCGTTGGCCTTGCAGCTAACGGCAGCTCACAAATTGCCAACAACATTATGGGTGTTGCTACGGCAGCTGACGGAACCACCGATGGTGCCGATAAAACCCAACATCAGGCACAAGAACTTGCCGAAGCAGCCCACAGACTGCAGTCCCTGGTCGGTCTCTTTAAGACTTGATAATCAGAAAATATTAAAACCAAGTAAGGCCATCGAAGAGGTGCAACGCTATTGCTGCGCCCTTCTCCACCAGGACACTCGGCTCACTAAATGTGAGTTTGGGAGGTTGTTTCTGCTTGGCTCAGCTTTGCAAGATACACTCTTGCCACAACGATATCTTCTTCGAGCCCAACGCTTACCACAGCCTCACCACCGCCAACTTCCACCAGACGCTTGGCAACAGTACCCTCCACACTCACTGACCAAGTCTCACCATCGTAGCTCACGTCGATGTCTCTGAAGTCTGCACGAGCGCCAATGCCAATGGCTTTAAGGTAAGCTTCTTTAATAGCCCAGGCTGCCGTAAGAGCTCGGTCGCGATTGTTCGCTTGGTCGGCCCACAGACGCTCCGCCTTGGTAAAATAACCATCCGCCCATGAGTCATGACGAGGCTCAATGATTTCAACATCAATTCCCGGCAGTACATTGGATTCTGCACAATACATTGCGGCGGCCATAGAACCGCTGTGGCTGATGGATACTCTGGAATCAGAAATCCCCTCACCAACAATAACAATCGTCGGTGCACCCAGATGGTCTGGTAGAATACTGATTGCTCCGTAAGGAATGATCGCGCCTTCTTTTCCAAACCGAGCTTCACGGATCAAACGCTTGGCTGCGATGCGACCAGCCAACCAATCACGCTTTCGTTTTTGTGTTTTCAATGTATCAAAACGCGTGATTTCTTCACCGGACAAATACTTCTTCACGGTACCCCGCAAATCAGCGTCCAGCATCGCATCCACATCAGCAATGTTGATTCTAACCCAATCCGGTACTTCTGCTTGTGCACGCACTGGCTCGAAACGCTCGCGGGTGGAGAGTGTACGCAGTGTTGCTGTACGATAACCGCGCATCACTTCAAAAATACGACCCATTCCATCATGTAACCAAACATCGAAGCTTGCGCCGCTTTCGCCGAAAGCACGGCGTCTCACACTGATAAGAACTGGAACATCAGCAGGAATAGGCTCACCTAAATGCAAGGTATCAATGCCCGCAGGCAATCCCATCCGTCCAAGCTCAGCCATTTCCCAGAGGCCAGCGGCCTGAAAACCTGCTTCACGTAAGTAAGGAACGGTCATGAATTCATCGTGACTCATATTGCCGACCCACTCAGGGCGTTCAGTCAATGGCTCTATCTCGACACCATCTTCACCCATGCGGCTCACATCACCAATCACTTGGAAACGAGGCCCGTGAAAGTACCGGCTATAAATATCTGAGCGTGTAAGACGAGGATCGCGAGGCATTTCTAAACGATCTGGTAAAACACGGTTTACTTCCAGACGTTCACCAATAAAAGCATCGGCAACGAAATGCGTCCGGGCAATCACTTTACCTTTAGGTGTTGTGAGTTCTGTATTTAACGATGCTTTTGCATGGCCGTCTTGAAGCGTTTGCACTTCAATGATGATGTCCATTGCTTCATCTTTGAAAAACTTCACAGGCTTTTGAAAACGCACGTCACGAAGCTCAGAGACGCTTTCACCAAGGTGCATCTTTAGGCCTTGAACCATCAGCTCAACACCCAAAACACCTGGTAAAAGTGGAATGCCGTCAACGCGGTGGTCATCCAACCCTAAATCCACTTTGGGATCGAAGTTCACGGTGTAGCGCATACCCGATTCTGTTTTTTCACTGCGGTCGAAAATTCCCGTAGAGACCGGTTGGTCTTCCTGAACAAATAGAACTGGGCTGGCTTGTTCCAGCCCCGAAAAAGAGCCCAGTTCGCCAGCAACGACCACATCACCGCTGAGTGCGGAGAGTGCCAAAGCTGCGCCAATGGCTGCACCTTCTTTTGCCGGTAAGAGGTCAACACCACTGGCTTCCAAAACTTGCTGCACTGAGCCGCGCGTCGCCATGCCAACGTCGCCCCAAGCTGTCCAACAGACGTTT
>JABJBS010000407.1 GCA_018668695.1 Deltaproteobacteria bacterium | reverse complement strand
TGGGCCTGAACTCTTCAACAAGATTACACATATAATCGGATACCAACTTGGTGATAAACTTTTCTATGCGCTGATGGATGGTACCATTCAAATGAGCCACGTGCGTGAACTGTTTTTTGAACACTTTGAAGAGGAAGGTACAGCTCTTACGACGTATCTACATTGGGCGCTTCAAGTTCGTGACATTCAAATCCCCGAGCGCCTCTAGAGCATGAGCCCTAAAAATGAATACTGACCACTCCTTTGCCAGTCTTTCCGACTTTGAGGGTGCAAGACCAGCACCCGAATCTACTATTTTCGTTAATCGCAATTTGAGAATGGACAACATCAAAATCATCGGTTTTGATATGGACTACACCCTCGCCCGCTACCACAAACGCGCTATCGAGGAACTCGCTTATCGATTGACCATCGAAAAGCTTTTAGCCATGGGCTACCCAGCCTCCATTCAAGACTTTAAGTACGACCCCGACTTTGTGATCCGGGGGCTGACGGTAGACAAGAAGCTTGGAAATATCATCAAGCTCGACCGCCACAACCATGTGGGACGCGCCTTTCACGGCAAGGTCCCGCTCACCAAAGAAGAGCGTAAAAGGCACTACCGAAAAACTAGGCTACAATTTGCCGAACCCCGCTTTCTAAGCGTGGATACCTACTTCTCACTCCCGGAAATTTGCCTTTTTGCTGACCTGGTCCATTACTTTGAGGTACGCGGTGACCGTAGTCGAGATCCATGGCAACTCTACGAAGACACCCGAGAGTGTATTGATGAAGTGCATCGCGACGATTCTCTCAAATCGGTTATTAAAGCAGACCTTTCTACCTACGTAGATAAAGATGAGTACCTTGCAAAGACACTCCACAAGCTGCGCTCAGCCGGTAAAAAGCTTTTCGTCCTAACCAACTCGCACTGGGAGTACACCAACAAGGTCATGACCTACCTACTCGGGGATGAAATGCCTGAGTATTCAGCATGGCAGCAATACTTCGACTACACGGTGGTTGGCGCGGCAAAGCCAGGGTTCTGGATCAGTGACGAGCCGTTTACTCACCTCAACGAAGAAGGTCATCCGCAAGAGCGCGACGCCCAAAAGCTAGAAAAAGGCGCCGTTTACTTAGGCGGTAACGTTGATACCTTTGAACGAGGCATTGGCTATTTCGGCGACCAAATTCTCTATGTGGGAGATCATATCTACGGTGATATTCTTCGTTCCAAGCGAGAAGCGAAGTGGCGTACTGCTCTTGTAATTGAAGAGCTTGAAACCGAGATGCTGCAGTCTCAGAGCAACCGCGAAGATCTTGAAAGGCTTCATCAACTTCGGCAAGAGCGACGAACCCTCGACGACCTTTGTAATGTGCAACGTAAAACTCTCGGCCTGATCGAAAAAGATGAACCTGAGGGAGCGGATTCAGAAACATGGGCAACACTGCGTAAACAACGGGACGATAATAAAAAGCGTCTTAAAAAAGTTGTGAAAGAGCACGATGAGTTGCAAGCCAGTATCGACCGCCAATTTAATCCCTACTGGGGCATGGTCTTTAAAGAGGCTCAAGAAAACACCCGGTTTGGCCAGCAAGTACAGAGATACGCTTGTCTCTACACCAGTCGACTTTCAAACTTTCGCCACTACTCAAGCTTTCAATATTTCCGAAGTCCGCGTGATTTACTCCCCCACGAGAACAATCCCCTCTAAGTGGTCTGCCCCTAGCAAACCAACCTCTTGCCGGGCGGGAGTAAATTCTACATCGAGTTGACCAAGCACTCAGTTGCCACTATGGATTCTTCCTCACCCGAAGGAGAGCGCTATGTCAGACTTAAAAGGCAAAACACTATTTATTTCCGGAGCAAGCCGAGGCATTGGCAAAGCGATAGCATTGCGCGCAGCTAAAGACGGCGCAAACGTAATCATCGCGGCCAAGACAGCCGAGCCCCATCCAAAATTAGAAGGTACTATCTACACTGCAGCAGAAGAGGTCGAAGCCGCCGGTGGTCAAGCACTGCCCTGCATCGTCGATATCCGCGACGAAGCCATGGTCGATGCAGCCATCCAAGCAGGCGTCGATAAGTTTGGTGGAATTGATATTTTGGTAAACAATGCCAGCGCGATTAACCTCACAGGCACGCAGCAAACTTCCATGAAGCGCTACGACCTGATGCATCACGTCAATACGCGCGGAACGTTCCTTTGCTCTCAAAAATGCATCCCGCACTTACTCAAGTCGGATAACCCGCATGTACTTAACCTTTCGCCGCCACTTAACATGGAAGAGCGATGGTTCGGTCCTCACGTCGCCTACACCATGGCTAAGTTTGGAATGAGTATGTGTGTTTTGGGAATGTCGGCAGAGTTT
>JABJBS010000406.1 GCA_018668695.1 Deltaproteobacteria bacterium | reverse complement strand
TTCTTGCAGACCAAAAATGTTTTATGAAATGTCTCGTGGAAATGTCTGAGACTAAACTGCACACTTGTTTGGTCTCCGCTGCCAAAGTGCTCTATGAAAATCTCCCGAGCCGGATAAAGGTTCAGCCGTCGCAAACCATCCTCAAAGGCGATGGGGTCGTCGCGATAAAAACCGCAATACAGGTCACGTAGTGCATTGAGAAATTCAGGATCCCACTGCACCCGCAGACCGACTGGGTCCCAAACCAGTTCCTCTTGGGGAGATGAAAATCGATTGGTGCGAAGGTCCAGCCATGCCTCGGGGAGCTTGAGGATTTGATAAAAATAGAGTTCTAAGAGAAGAGTCCCGCGTTCCAAACGCTTATCCTCATCGGCGAGGCCTTGAACATGCTGCGGTTCCACTTGCGTTATCTTCAATTTCGGGAAGGCTCGCTGGAGTGTCTCCGCGTTAGGGCGCCGATCTTTCCTCCATTGGCCGGGCCGCAGGAGTCCTCGTGCGAGTTCTACACCCTGCTTACGTAGCTGGTTAGCGGGTATAATATCGAACAAGGCCGGACTGATGTAGTCGGCCAAGTCTCCCCACTGTGCTCCTCGCACTAGATTTAAAAGTAGCCCCCGGTTACCAAACATATGGTAAAAGGTGTATCGATGAAGGTGCTTTCAACCAGCAACTCGTTGAATATAAAATTTAAACAATTCCTTTGCGGGTTTGCCTAAATTCATAAAATTTACAGGGACCTGGACACTTGATAGCCTGAAGAGGAAGATAATTCTTCCACCGTAGGTTGCTTCTATTAATGAACAGACATCGAGCATTCCAGCTTCTCGGAGAGGCAATTGCAACCGACCAGGACGATTCCTCCACTATCCTTCAGAAGTCGACACTCCTCTTAATATCGATACTCACCACAATAGCTGGTCTAATCTGGTCCGCCATGTATTACCTGCTCGGGTTTGAGCAATCCGCGCTTATTCCACTCCTCTACAGCGCGATCATCGGCGTCGCCATCGTTGTCTGCTGCGCAACCAAACATTACCGACTCTTTCTTAATATTCAGCTTGTTCTAATTTTCGCTCTACCGTTTGGCCTCCACTGGCAGCTCGGTGGGATACTCGCCTCAGGCGTTGTGATGATCTGGGGCTTTCTGGCACCACTTGGTGCAGCTTTGTTTCAATCGGCTCGGCAGACGGGTCGCTGGATGGTTCTCTATATCGCCACGTTTATTCTGCTGGTCACGCTGGACGACACCATACGAGGTCATGCGGTTCAAATCACCAGCGATACAATGCTTGGTTTTTTCACCATGAATATCCTCGGCACGTTCGCCATCGTTTTTGTGGCCTGCCGATTTTTCATTTCGCAATATGAAATGGAATATGAACGATCTGAAAATCTACTGACCAATATTCTCCCGCTCAGCATCGCAAAGAGACTCAAGCGAGGTGAATCCAATATTGTTGATGGGTTTCAATCCGTAACGATTCTCTTTGCCGACCTCGTTGGCTTTACCAGGGCCTGCGCAGAAGCCGAGCCAGAGAGTGTCTTAACTATATTGAATGAAATATTTTCCGCATTCGATGAATTGGTTGAGAAATACGATTTGGAAAAGATTAAGACGATTGGCGATGCCTACATGGTTGTAGGTGGACTGCCCGTGAAGCGTGACTTTCATGCACAGGACATGGCTCGGATGGCGCTGGAAATGCAGGAAGTCATGAACGAGTTTAATAGGTTGTCATCCTTTCCTCTCAAAATTCGAATTGGTATCCACACAGGCTCTGCCATCGCAGGAGTCATTGGGGTTAAGAAGTTTGCCTACGATGTATGGGGCGATGCGGTGAATACTGCAAGCCGCATGGAATCCCATGGCCTGCCTGAACACATTCAAGTGTCCGAGGCGACGTACATGCAACTTCGCGATAAATTCTATTTCGAAGACCGAGGTCTTATCGAAGTTAAAGGTAAAGATAAAATGAACTTGTACCTACTCATGCGTGAAAAAAATAGGCAAGAGATGAGTAGAATTGCCGGCTAAGAGGTAACCAGGCGTGCTCTCACCTTGACTCTAAAATCTAATTCAATCGTTCACCAATGCGACCACACGCTCAGCTTCAGCGGTTATAAAATCCCAATCCTTACGTTCAATTGCATCCTTCGGTGCAATCCAGCTACCACCTGCGGTCACCACGGAAGGTATATCCAGGTAACTCTTTAAGTTAGAAGGCGTGATCCCTCCCGTCGGACAAAACTTCGCATCAGGGAAAGGCCCACCGAATGCTTTTAACATTTTCGTGCCGCCATTGGCTTCCGCAGGGAAAAACTTAAAGCAGGAATAGCCACGGTCTAAGCAGACCATAAGCTCAGAGGCCGTCGCCACACCGGGCAACAAGGGTATCCGCGATAAACGTAAGGCATCGCCCAGGCTCATCGTGTACCCTGGAGACACAGCAAAGTCGGCACTTACCTCTTCCAATGCCTCAACCATGCGCCCATGGGTCACCGTACCGGCACCGCAATAAACTCCCTCAACTTCGTCCTTGATTCTTTTGATCGCTTCAAGAGCCACGCCTGTGCGCAACGTAACCTCTAAAACGGGAAGCCCGCCAGCTGCCAATGCCCGTGCCAAAGGGACCGCATCCTCGATTCGCTCAATCACTAAGACGGGAAGTATGGGGGCCTTTTGTAAAATTTCTAACGTTCTAGACATGACTGAGTTCCTCTTGTGTAACGGACAACACCATGGCGCCCTGCTCGGCCCCCGTAGCGACTCTGCGAAAACCTTCAAAAAGCTCTCGACCCATGCCCGTTTGATTGCCGCTTAAGTCTGGTGTCTCTTCTATACGCGAGATTAAATCCAGCCCATCACCAGAAACTTCTAAAACACCTTTTTCCGCATCAATGGATATGATGTCGCCATCTCTGACCTTGGACAAAGGTCCTCCGTCGAGACATTCCGGCGTAACATGGATCGCGGCGGGAACAGCCCCGGAAGCACCCGATAGGCGACCGTCTGTAACAAGGGCGACGTTGTAACCTCGGGCCTGCAGGACCCTCAATGACGGCATCAACTTATGCAGCTCTGGCATCCCATTCGCCCTCGGGCCCTGGTACCGAACCACGCAAACGACATCCTTATTAAGCTCTCCTTTTTCAAATGCCTCGAGCATGCTGCGCTGACAATCAAAGACCCGTGCGGGCGCCTCGATGGTGCGATGCTCTGGTAAAACCGCGGAGGTCTTCATGACGGCTCGTCCGAGGTTCCCGTCCAATACACTCATTCCACCATTGGCCTGAAAGGGTTCCGTGTACTCACGAACAATGTCTCTATCACCACTGAGCTTGGGCAGAGGCTCCCATACCAAGTCGCCATCTTTAAGTGCTGGCTGAGTGGTGTATGCTCTAAATCCATCGGCTGAAACTGTTAAAATGTCCTCATGTAAGAGCCCGGCATCAAGTAACTCGCGAATCACAAAACCAAGACCACCGGCATCGTGAAAATGGTTCACGTCTGCTGGGCCGTTAGGGTAAATGCGGGCCAATAAGGGAACCACTTTAGAAAGCTCAGAAAAGTCATCCCAGTTAATGATCACTCCAGCCGCCCTGCCTATCGCTACCAGATGAAGGGTGTGATTCGTTGAACCGCCCGTAGCCAACAATCCAACGATGGCATTCACAATTGCCCGTTCATCGACCACATGGCCAAGAGGCTTATAATCATCCCCGCCACGGGTCATGTTCAGTGCCCGCTCAGTTGCGGCACGGGTGAGCTGGTCTCGTAAGGGGTCGGTCGGCTTGATAAAAGCTGAGCCCGGTACATGGAGCCCCATCAGCTCCATCATCATCTGATTCGAGTTAGCGGTGCCATAAAAAGTGCAAGTCCCGGCAGAGTGATATGACTTCGACTCAGCGTCCAAAAGCTGCTCTCGTGTTATCTTACCTTCGGCAAAGAGCTGGCGAATGCGGGCCTTTTCTTTGTTAGGAAGACCGGAATCCATCGGACCGGCCGGCACGAAAACGGTTGGCAAATGCCCAAAAGAAAGCGCACCAATCAACAAGCCCGGTACAATTTTATCACACACACCGAGGCATAAAACCGCGTCGAACATATTGTGTGAAAGAGCTACTGCCGTCGCCATGGCCACCAAGTCACGAGAAAATAAGGAAAGCTCCATCCCCGGCTGACCCTGAGTCACCCCATCACACATTGCAGGTACACCGCCTGCAAACTGCGCAACGCCGCCCGCGTCTTTCGCAGCTTGCCGGATAATATCGGGAAATCGCTCAAAAGGCTTATGCGCTGAGAGCATGTCATTATAGGAAGAAACAATTGCGACATTGGCAGCTGTTTGCGACCGCAACCCCTTTTTTGCATCGCTCGAACAGGCTGCAAATCCATGAGCAAGATTGCCGCATGACAAGCCCGAACGGTAGCGTCCCTGCTCCATCGCGCGGTCAATTCTAGCAAGGTATTGAGACCTCGCGTTCTTCGAGCGCTCTATAATACGGTCAGTCACGTCTTTTAACGTCGTATGCATTTTACTTCCACTCACTTCTAAGGAGCCCACCAAAACTCGACGGGTACATTCTCATCTTTTAATATCGCTCGAACTGGCATTGCCTGAATATCATTACCCCGCATCGCCTGCTCAAAGGTGTGAAGCTTGGCCTCACCCGGAGCTGCGACGACAATCCAACGGCTTGCCTTTATACGTGGCAGCGTGAGGCTTATCCGAGGCACATCCGAAACACTCGGATTCATGAGCGCTGCCTGCTCGCCTCCTACCGGGCTCAGAGCCTGGCTTAACTCGTGAGGAAAAGCCGACGGAAACAAAGATGCAGTGTGCCCGTCTTCACCCATTCCTAAAATCGTAACATCTAGAAGATCAGGCAAAACGGCGAGCCGCTTCTCTATTTCAGGCAAGCCTTTCTCCGGGTCGTCGTGACTCGTTTTGAGACCAATAAATCCCGCAACAGACGCTCCTGCACAAAGCAGGTTATCTCTGACCAATTTTTCGTTACTCGCGGCATCATCAGGGGTCACCCACCGCTCATCACCAAGAACCACGACAACCTTCGACCACTCGATAGCCCGAAGGGATAAACGCTGAAAAAAGGGCTTAGGAAAGCGGCCACCACCAACGCTAAGGTATACTTGGCCTCTCGCTTTAATGCCTTCCCTTAAACGAGTGGCCACAGCATCAGCCAAATTTTCAGCCATAATCTCTCGAGACTCAAAGTCTCTTCGGATATCTTCTATTTCCCGGCTCATCATCAATCTCCACTTTCCTCGTTCCAAGTTCGTCCGTCGCGCTCGATAAGCGCCACAGCGGCCGACGGCCCCCAAGAACCTGAAGTGTATGCCTTGGGTTTACTGGGGTCATCCGCCCATGCATTGAGCAATCCATCAATCCATGTCCAAGCCATGTCTACTTCGTCGCGTCTCATAAAGAGTGTGGACTTTCCTTTAATGACATCCAGAAGTAACCGTTCGTATGCATAGGGTTGGCGGCCTTCAAAAGCATCCGCGAAAGACAAATTCAAAGGCGCTTGCTTTAGCTTGAAGGGTCCCGCGCCGGGAACCTTGTTTTGGATAGACAACTGAACGCCCTCATCGGGCTGTAGGCGTATGATGAGCTGGTTCCCGCGGCGAGTACCGACGTCCGCGCGAAAGAGCCAATGCGGGACCTCCTTAAACTGAATCACTATTTCGGATACGCGCCTTGGAAGACGCTTACCGGTGCGTAAATAGAAAGGCACGCCCGACCAACGCCAATTATTGATCTCTGTGCGAATTGCTACAAACGTTTCTCGGATACTCTCATCGCGGCTATCGTCCTCTTCCAAGTAACCGGGAACTGGCAAACCATCGATAGCACCCGCCCGGTACTGCCCACGGACCGTGAAATTCTTAGAGTTGTCTCCCGTTAATGGTTCGAGTGCCCTCAATACTTTGAGTTTCTCATCTCTCACAGCATCCGGATCAAGAGAAGCAGGCGGCTCCATTGCGACCAAGCAGAGCAGCTGCAACAAATGGTTCTGAACCATATCGCGTAAAGCCCCAGACTCGTCATAATAGGACCAGCGCCCTTCAACACCTATTTTTTCAGCCACGGTGATTTGAACGTGGTCAATGTGTGATGCGCTCCACAGAGGCTCGAAAAGGCTATTTGCAAACCGAAGCGCCAGAAGATTCTGAACGGTTTCCTTGCCCAGATAGTGGTCGATTCGAAAAACCTGTCTTTCCTCAAAAACATCGGCAATTTGGTCATTAATAGCCCTTGATGATGCCAGGTCGTGGCCGAGAGGCTTTTCGAGAACGACCCTACATTGGTCACATACTAATCCGGCTTCAGATAAGTTGTTGGCCAAGACTCCGAATAAGCCTGGCGCCATCGCGAAATAATAAATCCGAGGCCTTTGCGCAGTCCCCGAACCGGCCAAAAGGGCTTTCAGAGAAGCGAACGTTTCCGCAATGGTTACATCCACCAATACATATTCTAAGCGGTCCTCAAACCTCTGCCAGGCAGCAGAGTCATAATGCTCTCCAAGGGACTCCTTTAATGCAGGTTTAATTTGAGCGACATAGTCGTCCCGGGTTAGCTGGGTGCGCGACACACATAAGATGCGTCCGTCTCCTAGCCTCTTATCAAGTTCGCAATAAAATAAGGCTGGCAATAATTTCTTAAGTGCAAGGTCGCCCGTGCCTCCAAAAATGACCATATCGAAATCTTGGGATATTTCTGAATCAACCAACATCGGTCTCTCCGTTCTCTTCCATTGTAACCGCTTCCCCTAAACGCGTAGAACGAACGGCTTGCTTGACGGCCTGTAGACGTCGTCCCTCGCTCTCACCCCGCTTCAGGAATACCGAGGCTGCCAACACGTCGACGATGGCCAGCTGCGCTAACCTAGACGATGTGGGTAAATAAATTTCAGCGTCTTCGGTAATTCTAGCGTCCAAAACGACGTCGCAATACTTCGCCAGCGGGCTTGCCTCGGCAGTAATGCCAATCACGGACCCACCCATTTCACGGCATACTCTGGCGAGTTCTACGGTGCTTCGGGTTCTGCCGGTATACGACACAATCACCGCAACTTCGTCGGCGCCAAGAGTTGATGAAGCCACGCTTTGCATCACCGAGTCCTGGTGAAACCCGCACCGGATATCTAACCGGCAAAACCGGTGGTAAGCGTCCTGCGCTACAACACCTGAAGTGCCACAGCCAAAAAACTCAATGCGAGGTGCAGCAGCCAGCATCTTGCCGGCCCGTTCTACACTCGCAATATCAAGACTGTCGCGAACGCTGAGGAGCGTTGAAGCCGCCATCGTAAAAATCTTATTCGTCAGCTGCTTTGCATCGTCTCGAACATCCACGTGGCTCGGCACAAATGGAGCTCCGGCTGCGACCTCTTGAATCATTCGAAGCTTCATTTCAGTGAAGCCAGAACAGCCAACCTGCTTACAAAGTCTAGCGACCGTAGGCTGGCTCACACCTGCCTGCTCAGCCAGACTGACCATATTGTTCCGGCCCAGGACGCTCGGATCTGCCAAGATGAGATCAGCCACCTTCTGCTCAGATTTACGTAAACCATCGTAGCCGCTGCGTATGGAGTCTAGCACGCTCATCGTGCCCCCTTCTTGTACATTTTCTACATAATGCTCCCTTTTGTCTGGACAATCAAGAGCCACCCAAGCATTCAAATGACATGCTTCGGCCTAACTTTACCGCATAACAGATAGATAGAAGGACTCCTGCCTGTTTTACGCGTTCTGCGAAACATAAAACAATATGTAGTTTTTATCCAAAAAAGCATAATTTGGTCATAAATGAGGGATGAAACCCCTCTTGGAAGTGCCTATTAGATCCAGTGGCCTGTATACGGGCGGGATACTCTAAAAGCTGAATTATCCCATGGTCCTGCGAAAATCAGTTGGCTGCTCTATCGCAAAAACAGCGTCGGAAACGGTGTCGCTGAGCCTGGACTCGATGGCGTCCTTCGCGTCATAAATACCCCGATTATAAAAATATCCACCCATTTGTTCTGAAATGAATTCTAGAAAGGTTTCGGCTCCTAAGCGGCCGAGTGGTTGATCAAGTTCATCCGCGCAGTACGCTTGAATTTTTTCACATAAGATGGACTTTTCTTCCTCATTAAACTGAACCTTCGACATCAAGCACACCCTTCGTTCTCGGTGCATCTGAGAATGCAGCCGCTCTACCGTCACCTAACTTCACCCTGAGAAAGAGCTTCCTAAGAGTGAAGGTCGCTGGCAGCTTAGCCCCATCCCCGACGGCCAGCAAACGCGCAGGACGCAGTGATGAACACTCCGGGCCAGAACCTAAGTTACTGATTTTATTGAAATAAGAAGACAATATGGCACGAAACACAAACAAAAGAGTAAAAAATAGCAACCAACCTACCCGTGAGTCGATAATGTCAACTGAAACCAAAAGAAAGAGTAACCGACATGCCCATCAGTATTACACCCCACGCCATCCCAAGTGCAGCGCTAACACAGACCATTCCGGCTCCTTCACCTCTGGGGCCCAGCAGTACTTCCGCAGCCGTGACAATGCAGGACCACATGGTCAGTGCACAGCCTCGGTCTACCAGAGCAGCCTATGGTTCCCCTTTAAGCGGTGCCTTTGGTGCCCGAACCCACGAGACCACGTCCACAACGGCAGCCAGTAGCAGCTCGGAAGTGAAGACTGTCGATATCACGCCCCTACTCGGTACACGCCCCGTCGACTCAGCCATTGAATCAAAACGAGCACTCAATCACTGGGTCCCTGGCAACGACGTTTCTATCATTTCGCACAATGCCGACCTCCAAAATAACAATGCTGAAATGATTCGCTGGATCAAAGACACCAACTACTTCACTCCAGAAGCCATCGCACAAGTCATCTCAAACCCAGAGGCTTCCCATGCCTGGGAAGTAAACAATCCAATTCTTGAACAGCCGATGGCACAGAGCCTGCGAGAGACCATCCGTAGCGCTGAGGAAACGTTGTACATCGATATCTTTTTGATGGGCGGCACGTGGGGACTAGATATCGCCAAAGAGCTTCTACTGGCATCAGAACGAGGAGTTAAGGTCGTTCTCGTGAGAGATACCGATAACCGATTTTCATCTGGCTTTGAAATGGACCCACTGTGGGAAGCGCTGGAAGCGCACTCGCATCAAAATGAGAATCTTACGGTGATGCGTGCACAAATCAAAAAAAGACCCTCGGGCCTCCCATTTGGCCTCGAACAAATCACGAGAATCTTTGACAACCTCGTAGATGCTCCCCTCTCGTTAGAGGCAAAGTCTGACCACAGTAAAATCGTCATTGCTGACGGCCTAACCACCAAGCCTCAGATGTGGGTGGGTTCAAAAAATACCGTCGACTCTGGCGGCTCATTTTTTTACGATGAAGTCATGCGCGTTAAAGGTCCTGCTGCGGCCGCTTCAATGCTGTCCTACTTACCAGACATGGAACTCGCACATGAGCTCGCTCTCTCGGAGAAGGTCAACAATTCACAGCCCGCAGACGGCTGGTTTTCAGACATGGTCCAGACCATGCGCAATCGCCGCGATGGAACCGAAAGAACAACCTGCGAGGTTGTGGGTAACGCCAGCGTACTCATCGCCGAAAACAATGCAGATGATTCCATTCGTAATATCGAACATACCGTGCTGAGCTTAATAGAGAGCGCAACCGACTCTATCGACATGTACCAATTTCTCGCTTACAGCCCGGAGATAGGCAGAGCACTGGCAGCGGCAGTTAAGCGCGGCGTGAACGTTAGAATTTTAATGGATTCAGTGGGCCAAAAGGTTCCGATGAATGCAACGCTTGGCTATTTCATGGATGATGCCGGTCTTACCCCAGAGCAGGTCGAATCAATGATTCGTTGGCGAGCTCAGCTGCCAGGTGACACACAGAACGATGGTGGTACTGAAAACCCTATTGAGCCTCAGCAGCAACACGTGAAGACCATTATTGTCGATGAAAAAATTGTGTTTGGCGGCAGTACCAACTTCGATATCGCAAGCCTCGCTGGAGCCTTTCGAGAGTTCTCAATTGCAGTTAAGGACAAGCAGGCAGCTACCGAATCTCATGAAAACTTCAATGCTATCTTCTCGTCGGAGACCAACTCAGCCCCTTATGAGACCTTGATTCCCCAAAACCCCAGCTGGTTTGAGCAGCTACGCAATAAGATTATTAAAGATATTCTTCTTGCAGAGTCTTGGCGAATCGGAGCGCTGAGCATCATGAATAAGCTCACGCGTCTTTAACGCCCGGCAAGAACCTGCGAACTTATCTACAATCAGCACTGCACCATATATAAACTCCCATTTGCCCAAAACAGTATTGACGACTGGCTCATAATCGGCGAAATCCCTGGCAACCTAAGCCAAGGATAGATGATGACAGGAAAGTCTAATCAAGCCGCCAGTCTCCAGCGTGTTATCGGTGTATTTGGCGCGGTTGGCCTAGGGCTGGGATCCATTCTCGGAACCGGAGTATTTGTAAGCCTCACACTTGTTACCGACATCGCCGGTATATGGGCGCCTCTCGCGGTAACCCTTGCGGGGCTTCTTGCCGCCTGCAATGGCCTATCGAGTGCACAGCTCGCAGCCGCACATCCCGTGAGCGGCGGGACCTATGAATATGGTCACCACTACGTCCACCCATTGGCTGGCTATACTGCCGGCTGGATGTTTCTTGTTGCTAAAAGTGCCTCGGCTGCAACAGCTGCGCTAGGCTTAGCAAGCTACTTCAGAGCAGTCCTCGAAATTCATCATCCATTGGCGACCCCTGCAAACCTTGCCTTTGTCGCGGTTGCACTTGTCACAGCATTGGCCGCCGGAGGCATGCGCCGCTCAAGCGCTGTTAACACCATCATCGTCGCCACCACGTTTGTGGCGCTCTGTCTCTATGTGTTCAGCGGTGCTCATGCACTCTCAGATCCCAGCCTAACCTCGCACCTCGCCGCGCAGGCATTTACCAGCTCACCCCTTGATCCAAGCGTACTTATGCATGCAACAGCCCTGGCCTTCGTCGCCTACGCCGGATACGGACGTATCGCGACCATGGGTGAGGAAATCACTGAGCCTCGTAAGAACATTCCTAGAGCCATCATCGCAACGCTCTTGGTTTCCATGATCACTTACATCTCCGTGGTCACTGTGTCGGTCGCTCTCGTCGGGCCGGTCCTCTTTGCTGGTGCTGGGACGCGCGGTCATGCACCACTGGAACAAGTCGCCCGCTATATGGGGCAGCCTGAAATCGGTCAATTTATCGCAATCGGCGCCGTTACCGCCATGACTGGCGTTTTGCTGAACTTATTGCTTGGTTTATCCAGAGTGCTACTGGCCATGGCTCGTAGAAACGAGATGCCTCAAGCCCTATCGGTGCTGACGCCATCTGGAGAGAGCCCTAAACGCGCTGTGTGGTTTGTTGGGGCATTTATTGCCCTATTGGTTAGCACGGGCGACATCACGGTGACGTGGTCGCTTAGTGCGTTTTGTGTTTTGATTTATTATGGGACAACCAATCTAGCTGCTCTGAAAATGCCCAAAGAAGACCAGCTTTACCCGCGCTGGGTATCCATGGTGGGGCTCGTAGGATGCTTGTCATTGGCTCTATTTATCGACCGGCAAACCATCATTTTAGGAGTTGCATCAATCCTATTTGCCTTCGTCATCCGCAAAATATTTATCGCCCGAATCAAACCTAGAGAACT
Source organism: Deltaproteobacteria bacterium (assembly GCA_018668695.1). Classification (NCBI taxonomy): domain Bacteria; kingdom Pseudomonadati; phylum Myxococcota; class Myxococcia; species Deltaproteobacteria bacterium. The sequence goes on along the minus strand of JABJBS010000406.1, from coordinate 23,326 downwards.
TTGAAACTCCAAGCATAGATATCGTCCCCAACGCCCTTCAACGACAACGGCCCTATTTTTTTGAGCGCTCGCGAGTCACCCAAAAGCTCTGCGGTATGCTCACTCACCAAAACACAACCCGGCGGGCAAACTGTCTCCAGTCGCGCGGCCAAATTCACTGCCGGTCCAATCACCGTATAGTCAGACCGCACAGCCGATCCGAAGTGCCCAACAACCATTTCACCGGTGCTGATACCGACTCTAATACTTAGAGGAACTCCCCAGTCGATAGTCCGAACCATCTCCACCATCTGCTCTGCCATTTCGGTACAGCGGTATGCCTGAGCCTGTGTCGTCATCGAATCCGGTGCACCAAAAACCACCATGACACAGTCACCGATAAATTTATCAACTGTCCCTCCGTGGTAATGAGCCAACTCACTGACCTCAGTACTAAACTGATTGATCACTTTTGCCACGCCAACTGATCCAAGCTCGGTCGACATCTTCGTAAATCCCACCAAGTCGGCAAAGAGAACAGTTAAGACCCGGCTTTCTGGATCATGTTCAAAGTCGAGATTGCCACTTGATGCCTGGGCCACCAAACGAGGCGGAAGGTAACGGGCGAGAACTTGATTCGTTAGATAGTTTTCCAAAATATTGCGCTGGTTCACGAGATAATTCACCGCACAAAAGAGTACCAACATAATAAAAGCAATGGTCGCCAATCCAAAAAAGTAGGTCAGAGCATTTAACGAACCGGTGTCGGCATGTGGAATAAAATACATTGCCAAGTCGGGGATGGTGTAAAGCCAACTCCAAAATATAAACATCGTTAACACCGTGGCCAGACAGCAGGCGAAAGCATAGCGGTAAGGTAGAAGTGCACGAAACATTACCGTAAACAGAAAAATCAGAAATTGCGGCATTGCCTCGTCGTAGCCCTGAATCAATGCGAAGAGCAACGTGGTGACCACATCTAAGATGACGTAGACATAAGTCGCCATTCTCGCCAAGGACATACGAGGTGCCCCCAGCAATTGCGTCGAGGCAACCGCCGCAGTCACTACAGACGCAAGCAACCCAACGTGTGCAATCTTCCAAATGAAAAGCAATTCCTGAGCAAGCTCAGGGTATGGTGATAACCCAACCCAACGGTCCATCACGAGAAACGTCGGAACAATAATGATTGAATACCCGAGGACCAAATGCAAAAATGCCAAATACCTGTAGGTACTATCCGGCGCCTCTCGCTCATCACAAACCCAAAGTATCTGCTGCCAAACGGAGTAATCTTTAGTGTATTGCTTCATCGGCTCAAAATCTCGTGAGTATTGCTCTGTTCATGCTCATGAGACCGAACGCATGAGGCTCCCTAATCGCTAAACAAGCCGGCCCGGAATGAATTAAACAACACCCATCCGAGATTGGTTCTTTGTGATTAGAGCAAGTTCTCGGCCGGGAAGCCAATCGCCGGAAAAATCAAACCCATTGCCAGAACATGTGAAAATCTGAGCCTCTAAATTCTCAAGAAATCGAATCTTCGTGGCGCTCACTTAAGTGGCTATGTTGACTAAAAATAATAGGTAAGATGACTAACCACGTGCTCTGCGCTCACCTTCTTGGAGCCAACAAAACTGGTTTGAAAATGGGTCCATTCAAAGCCCACACGGAAATTCTTCCAAGGTCTTACATGAATCAGGCCCCAAACCGTTTGATTAAGGGTTCGCGCTCCGGAATCAAGAACTGAATTGTCAGGATTGTCTTCGCCTGTGCCGAGCGATAGTTTTAACCAGGAAGTGGGCAATGCCACCAATTCGACCCAATACCCCATCGACTCTATCTCTTCGCCAGCGGTCGAAATCCCTTGCCCTGAGCCACCCCGTAAGTCTGAGACATTGCTGCCTTTATACATTTCACCCTGAATGAAATAGCCATCATAAATGGGAAGAACCACCTCAAGAAAGAGACCAAATGAGGTTACGTCTTTATCCACTGCGTCGAGCTTATAGCGCCCCATTCCCGCATGGGCACCGAAGGCAAGCTTAAGTTCTTGCTTACTCCAAAGCTTTACCCCCAGAGCCGCCCTGCCCTGAAGGCCGGGGAAAGAAGCCTGAGGTCCGTTGAGAATGGCATCCCCATCGCTGTCCCCCGAATCAACGGCATTTTGCATGTGAATCGAAGCATCTATCTGAAAATTGGCTCTTTTATTTGAATCACTGAGAGTCAATCGAACCTGAGGTGCTCTGTCACCGGTATTTCCGCCCATCCAGATCAGTGACGTGGTTGCACCTGCCGGATAGAGTCTACTTACCGTATGCCACGTTTGTCCAAAAAGAATCTGAAACTGTCCCATTTTGAGAAAAGCATAAGCATGGCGCATGCGTATCAATTGCCTCGAATCTCGTCCGCCATTGTGGAAGTCAATTTCCATTCTCGCGCCAAGCTCAAAGGACTCAAACCCAGTAGGGTTTGGACCCTTAGCTCGCAAACCCACTCCAGACAGACGCGGGTTCATGTAGAGAGTTCCTTCTTTACTCCCACCATCTTCAATAGCCTTGGCATAGAGCGGCGTAATGGGTGAGCTCAAACGACTCGTATTGTAGACGGAATCGAGCCGAATATAGCCATAGAAATCAATCTCAGCGTCAGCCTTCGCCGGACTGGGCTTTGCCAGAAGCATAAACACGCATGCGAGCGCCAATGAGAACAAATAGGCTTTCTTTTCCATGGACAATAAGTTTACGAAGCTATCGTTCAGGTGGCAATGATTTGGCCCACTGAAGAACAAAAGCCCTGTAATTCACTCCTCATATTAAGGCACTCTAACGTATGCGACTCGGCGCATCTTGATTGCCACTACTCTTTATCCTTCGAACGGTCCGCCCACTGCGGAAGTTTTGATTTATACGTGACAGTTCTTTCATCGGACGGATGCCGAAAAGAAATCGAATGCGCATGCAGGTGCAAGAGCTGGTCCTGCGATACCATGCCGGTTCCCACATCCTCTTCGCTCCCGTACGCATTGTCTCCTACGATAGGAAAACCACAGTCCTGGAGATGCAATCGTATCTGGTTTGTCCGCCCACTTATCGGATGCGCATAAAGCAAGCTTGTTCCATCATTCAAGCGCGCTACAACTTCGAAATCTGTCTTAGCCGCGGATCCGTCGGTGGAGACTTTACGACGCCCCTTGTCCCCCGTGCTTAAGTCTATTCTCGCTTCTGAAGTGAAGGTATCATTCGCAGGACATCCCTCCACTCGGACCAGATACGTCTTATGAACCTCGCGCCCCTGGAACTGACTCTGCACATAGTGAGCCGCCAATTTATTCCGTGTAAGAACCAAGAGCCCAGTGGTAGCTGCATCAATGCGATGTGCGGGTCTCAAGTCTTCGTCTGGCCAAGCAATCTTCGCAAAAGCTAAAAGCGTGTTCTTATTGAAACGGCCACACGGGTGCACAGCCAAAGGAGCGGGCTTTTGCAAAATCAGAAGTTCATTATCTATATGAATAATTTTTATATCGGTCGCAATGGCGGGCTCAGTACGACCATGAGTGATGTAATTCACAGCCATACCACCGAAAGCTGCTTCATCCAGATCCAGCTTTCGCCCATCCACACTTAAACGGCCCTCACGTAAAGCATCATCCCACTGCCTTGCTGGCACATGGGGACATAGAACGGCCAAGCAGGAACGAATGGGTTGCCCTTGAAGCCGACCGGGTATTCGGATGGGACGGTGACTCTCATATGGAATGCAACCAGGCTGAGACCGGGCCACTTCCCGGATACTCTCTTCCAATGACTCAATATTGAGATTTTTATCTAGTTCTACAGACATCGCTCGCCCTACTATCCGGCTGAACACAAATGATGCAAGAGAGAAAGTCGTTAAGTACAACTACTCATATGCATGATCCTGACGGCAGAGTTCCCCTACTTTTTAATTACATTAAATGTACTACACTAGGTATACGACGCTGCACTCAACACCGAGATATCCCAGAGGTTGAACCCTAAGTCTCTCCAGCAAGATACTTACGACTGTTCTCCACGTAATGCTTCCAGGCGTACTGGATCCACATCGCCTCTTTTTCGTTGGTTGCCCGCTTAATCTGCATAGGGTTACCGAACACGAGACTCTTTGGTGGAATCACTTTTCCCGCGGTAATTAAGGTACCGGCCCCAATATATGACCCCGCTCCCACCACCGCGTTATCCATCACAATCGAGCCCATTCCAATCAAGACGTCATCTTCGATGATACAGCCGTGAAGAATACAATTGTGCCCAACCGTCACTCTGGCGCCAACCTTAGTGACCGACAAGCCGCCGGTCATATGAACAGTGCTGCCATCCTGAATATTCGAATGATCCCCGATATGAATACTGCCCTCGTCTGCCCTCAAATTAGCATTGGGCCAGATACTACACTGCTCGCCAATCTCAACTTGCCCAATCACCGCCGCAGATTTATGAATCCAGGCACTGGAACTTATTACCGGTGAAATCCCGTCGAAATCCTCAATCGTCATGGTCTATCCTATACTTACTAGAAGTTATGATTGAGGCTCGCCTTAAGCTGCCCCAGAGAAACCTACTTGCCAAGAACGACCTCTCACCAAATTCGTTTCAGCCATACGACCTGGCTCTGCTGTTTGTGGCCTGCCTGCCAAATAAGGTCAAGTGTCGTCCCAGCTGCGCCGAGTTGCTTAAGTTGCCGGTAAAACATAACTTTAACTCCAAGTAGCTTGTGTTGTTTAGCATCAAGTCGCGGCGAAGCGAGGACCTAAGATACCACTGCTGGGGTTGGTTATAAAGCGAGCTAAGATAAGGGAGCAGGTTATGAATCACCCGATGGCCGGTGGTAGAATAGAATCATTCAAAGCCTGCACCCGCTGGCTTATCCTCACCTGCCTCACAACCACCTACTTCGCGATGATAGGATGCAGCAACCAAACCGCTCAAGATTCAGCGGCCGAAGAGACGACCCTAACTCTTTCCGTCGTTATTGAAGAAAGCCCACAGTATGCTGGCTGGCTTTACAGCTACGGCATAGAATGGATTCGCTGTGCCCAGGAATCGACATGGCACTGGCCCAGTATGTTCAGCAGCGCTCATGCCAGTCACCCTATTACCTACACCGAAATAGGTGAATGGAGCTGGCATCAACGTATCCTGATTGGCGAAGAACAAGAACTTATCTTCCAGGGCCCCTTGGGTAACCATCGGTACTGTGGGCTTCACTGGCTCTTCGCCCATGGAGGCATCAGAGCAAATGGTATCTTGAGCTCTCTTCAAGTGGAACAAGGCGATGAGGTTCTCGCCACCTCACATCATGCATGGGCTTTAAATATTGAATTCGATGAGCCACTTTGCAGCCAATACCCGGATCAAACCGTTCAGGTCTCAATCCCAACCCAAGAGTGGCTGGAGCAAACCATGGTTGATTCATCACCTTCATTGAATACCCGTGAAGCCACCATACGAATTCCGGACTTCATAACGGTCGAATCTCCAGCTTGTCCCTGAACATATACTCTCATATTGAGACATCAGTTCCCCGGTGGACCGTTTCCATTTCCGCCCGGTCCGGAGATTTGAGCAGTCCCGCGAAAACACCCGGTAAAATATGGAAACTCACGTGTAGCATAATAAGCATAGGTTCCATCCGGGCGTGTACGACCATTGCATTCGTCGGCAAATAGGTCAGTTGCTGTATCGCTGGGCCCAACATACAAATTGCAATCCCAAACGTAATTGTCTGAGAAGCCACCAGCGTCATCGATGATGCAGTCTCCACTGGCCGTCACACCCATGGCATCAATTTCCCACGTTGCACTCGTATCGTATGTCCAGCCGCTGCGAACCGGCAGAACCTCGGTACAAGCTTCGTCGACACATTCGTAAGGCGCTAGTATAGGAAAACCATCCAATGCATACCCAAGAACCTGCCCAGCCTGCTCATCCTCTAAAAGCGAATCTGCTCCACTCAAAGTAGGTATATTGTAGAAGCAATCGGGAATGGCATGACCGTGATAACTGTGAACGTGTCCATTGCAATAGCCCAAAAGCCCATGAAGGTAAGGATCCGCTCCGTTATCTGCGATTGTTTCGTTAGGACCATAAATTTGCACACCGTTGATCAATACTCCGATTAAACCGGCCAATGGCAACGCGGTATTTTCAGCAGCTATCTCAGGATTCTTGGGAAACCGAAATGTTTGTTCATTGACCACGGGTGAGGGGTTGCCTCCCCCACCAATAACGTAGTCGAAATTGATAACCCCATTCGAAGTAACTTCGACATTTTGATTCGTACAATCGACCTCAATCGCCGGTATTAGGTCTGAATTGTTCCAATTCTCGGCATTGGTCTGACCGTCCCCATTATAGTCAATGTAATTCTCATCAACACCTGGCGCGAGAAAATGACCGGCCTGCGGGCAATCAGAGATAGCCTCTAAAAACACTGCGCTCGCTGATGGATCTGAAGTATCCGATGGGTCGCTGCTATCACTTGGATCGGAAGCGTCACTCGCATCAGATGCGTCACTGCTATCGCTTGCGTCGGAGGTGTCACTCGCATCAGATACGTCGCTGCTATCGCTTGCGTCGGAGGTGTCACTCGCATCAGATACGTCACTGCTATCGCTTGCGTCGGCAGCATCACTCGCATCAGATGCGTCACTGCTATCGCTTGCGTCGGTAGCGTCACTCACATCTGATGCATCAGCTTCTGTGTCGCTTCCATCATTCGAGCAACCCGTAAATACGAGTGCCATACCAATAAGAACAGTTCCTACGAGTCGCTTCATTTCTTCCCCCTGCGCATAGTCACTTTGACTGATTTTCATCAAAGCCTGGCTGTGCAGCTTTGTTGAAGAAATAGTCAGCGAAAATCGTCGCTAAGGCAAGTCGCTCTTGTGAAGTCGCCGGCTTGTAGAATAAGTGAATCAAGGCCACGCAGGCAAAGTAAGGCGGGCTAAACCGGCATCAGATATAGATTTAACACGTGAAATGGAGACTCAAACTAAAGAAGTTCAGCGACAATCTGCTTAAGCAGGAAGGTTTCCCGTTCAATGGACATGCCCTTCTTGTCGCTCTTCGCCATGGTATTCTCGTTGTGGGCAATGGCATCGTGAATATTAATCCAAAGCGGTTTCATACCATTTTTAATCTCATAATCCTCGAAACGTGTGGCTCCCAGCTCTAAGTCAATCGTGCAAAGATAACAGTAAGACTCCATGTGCATGATGTCGTGTTCTGGTTTATACCAGGGCCTATATTCCTCGTAGAGGCCAAACGCTTTAATCTCACGGATATTGCGAGCGCCCGTCTCCTCCTCCAGTTCACGAATCAAACCCTCTATCCGGTCTTCATTTTCGTCAATCCCGCCACCCGGCAAAGTATAGTCTTGATAACGCTCGGTATAGAGCATCAATATATCGGTACCATTTAAAATTATGGCTCGAGCAGCCTTACGATGAAACATCGTGCCGTCAAGATTTTCGAGGCTTGGGTGAATCGTTGATTTCAGTAGACGCATCATGCCCCCCTTAAGCACCATTCATCAAGACTTCACAAGGGCTTGAGAGCCACTAAAGGCCGAATTTTAACCATTACGAGTTTGTCATGAGGATAAACAACATTTGCCATGGTTTGCCCTAAAACAAAATCAGAAATCTATTTGCGAATTCACAGGTGTCAGATTAATGGTTCGATAGGTCCAACCTGACCCAATGACCGGAGGCCAATAACATGAGCGGATTCCCCAAAAGTCTTAGTCGCCAATTGCAAAAACGATGGTCCCTGGCTCACGAAGACGGTATCGACCGTGCGGCAAAAATAATTGCTATAGACGAAAGTATTCGCAACAAATACGAACACACAGTCGCACCGATTGTTATCGACATGGCAGGCTTTACCGCGCGCGCGCGCGAATTTGGTATCCTCCATTATCTAGCAATGGTGGAGATGATGCGTACCACCCTGCAGCCTATTGTAGAATCAAGCCATGGTACCGTTGTTAAAACTGAAGCTGATAATCTCTTCGCGCACTTCCCCAGCCCGGCCAAAGCGCTCCACGCACTTGGGCACGTGAACAAGGCAACTCGAAAACTCAATCAGAGCGTGGATGACTCTCATCGCATCGACCTCTCGGTTGGCGTTGGTTACGGGCCCACCCTTCTCACTCAAGCCGACATGTGGGGCTCGGACTTTAATATGGCCTGCAAACTGGGCGAAGACCTTGCACAAACTGGAGAGATTCTATTCAGCGAGAACGCATGGAAACAACTCAGGGCTAAGCGTAAAATCTTTGAAGAGCGGTCCTTCGTGGTGGCGGGCCACCCGGTAAACGCATACAGCCTTCAGCTCGGTGGACTCTAACATAACTGATAAGTCCGTTTATCAGTCTCCGTAAAAGCGTCTTCAAAACAGCTACTTCAGCCATACTTATCAATGAGCTAGAAATACAGGCACTATCACGGCTCAACCTCTCCTGGTATCCGTCTCTCAATCGGCGATATGCTTGTCGGTGCAGGGAGAAGAACACGAATAAACGCTGGCTATCACGGGTTGTACTGATCTCTTTTATCGCCGCCGCAGCGGCTTGCTCCGACAAAGATTCCGACGCTGAAACTGAAGTCGAGGACCCGGGGCAAACTCCGGCTGATTCAACCTTAAGCTATCGAGACCTTCCTGTCGCACTTTGTGGAATGGATGCCTACGACCTTATAGACCCATCCACGCTTGGTAAAATTGTTAGCCAGGAAGAAAGCCCCGTCGTGGACATGCCAGCAGAATCACTCGGTGCCATTTTGGCCGCAGGTGGGCTCAACATGACACCGAAACATGATGCCAAGGTTTACCGATTCAGATACACCACACAGGATAGAGGACAGGAAATCGAGGCCACCGCTATGATTGGGTTCCCCGTTGGAGCGTCTCTTGGCAACGTCCCACTTCCGCTCCTCTCCTACTCTCATGTCACTTTAGGATTTTCAGACGCATGTGCTGGTGGTAGAAATTTCGTCTATCAAATGGCCATCGCCGGAATGGCTAGCCAAGGTTATGTCGTGGTTGCTTCTGATTACATAGGCATGACAAGCCACGGTGCACCGTCGACGGTCACACACGCCTATGAACTCGGCGAGCCCGCTGCGATTGGTGCATGGGATGCCCTACGAGCCGGTGAAAGCCTCATAACTCAGCTTGAGCCAAGCATTACCACCACCAAGCAAACGGTCCTTGCTGGTGCATCGCAAGGCTCTTTATCGATATTCTTCCAGGAACGCTTTGGACCGTACTATGCTCCAGACTTCGACGTTTCGGCGGTGGTAGGACTCGTCCCCGTGCTCGACATGCTTAAGTCTTCGGACCTCGCAGTGGATATCTATTCTGGGAATAGTTTCTACAGCGCGGTCATGCATACCAGTGGGCACAAGTGGTATGGATTTGACGCACCGTTAAGCTCCCTACTTTCAAATACCGAGCCTCATTTCTTTGCCGATAACGCGCACTCAGTTCTCTACGACCCTGAAAACTGTGCCTACGAGTCGGATCTGCATCAATCAATGGACAGCATCGATAAAATTTATAATCCAGACCACGTTGCCGCAATTCTTGATTCAGGGACATCAAGTATTGAACATTGGAATTGTTTGGTAAGAGAAAACTCAATCTTGTACAGCTCGATACCCACGGTAAAAAAGGCACCGACCCTGCTTTATTACGCAGAAAACGATGCGATGATTCCTCCCGGGCCCTATGCACATGCCTACCAAGCTATGTGTGATAATGGTGTCCCGGTTGAGTACAATATCTGCACGGGAGCTGAACACTCGGAGGGCATTCAATGGTCGCTACCGGAGACTTTTATCTGGATCGACAAGATCCTTGCCGGCGAAGCCACTGGCCCGGTGTGTGAATACAAGGAACCTCACTGCTGCGCAGGTACACCCACCGAGGTTTGCGAGTAAATCTGGCCCCTTGGACGCGGATAGAAACCGTTTAAAATTATTACCTTACAAAGAGACCCTCCCGCAGAACACACAATCTATCCTCGAGATAAATAAAATCGACTATCTTGCGAGAATCCCACTTACGTATGGCTCGAATATTTGTAATGCAGCTCCTGCCGCGCTTAAGGAGACGCATTGTGAAATACCGTTCATTTGGAAAATTAGATGTTGAAGTATCCGTTATCGGCATGGGAGCAGCCGCCATCAGCGGTGAAGGCGGCGGTTATGGGTTCGGCCATATTAGCGACGATGACTCAATAGCTCTCGTCCACGCAGCACAAGACAACGGAATCAATCTATTCGATACCGCTCCGATTTATGGATTTGGCGCAAGCGAGAGACGACTCGGTGCAGCTCTTCAAGGAGAGCGCCGTGAAAAAGCTTTTATCGTTAGCAAGTCAGGAATCACCTGGGACGACCAAAAAAACGTTCGCCTCGACAACAGTCCTGAATCAACCAGGGCTATGCTTGAGCAGTCCCTCAAGGACCTGAACACAGACTACATCGACCTTTACCTGGTACATTGGCCTGACCCGGAGAACGACATTCGCCGTACGGTAGAAGTACTCGTAGAAGCGAAGCAGTCTGGTAAGATTAAAGCATTTGGTCTTTCCAACACCAACGCTGACGAAATCGCGCTCGCGACTGAAGTAGCCGAGCCCGAGGTCCTCCAGGCTCAAATGAATCTTTTCGAAAACGACCCTGTTGATTCTGTGTTTAACAATGTTCGAGAGAAATCAATGGGGTTTATGAGCTGGGGCACGCTCGATAAAGGTATTCTTACGGGCCGTGTTCACAAAGAGCGTAAATTTGACGACGTTGATGTTCGTTCTCATGCACCTTGGTGGACTTCAGTGGATCACACGCCGCGCTACAAAGCTATGGAGACCATCACTCCACTTCTAGAAGAGGCCGGACACAATGGGCTCGAGCTCGCTTTGAGCCACGTCTTAAAGTTTCAGGAAACATCAACGGCACTTTGCGGCATGCGCAACCTTAACCAGCTTCAGTCAGCATGCGCAGCAGCTGAAAATCTCGTGACCGAGAGTTTACTGGAACAGGTGAGAAGTATAGCTCAAGAAGCAGCAAACTAAGGCTCTTCTTACCCTACCACTCTTAGAGTGACTCCAGGAACCGGATGAGTGATTGACGGTCAGCGGCAGGCATCAAACGAAACGCTTCCTTGGAGGCTTCTGCCTCGCCGCCATGCCACAGGATAGCCTCGTCTAGACTCCTAGCTCGGCCATCATGAAGATAGCCCTGAGCCCCACTCACACCCGCGCTCAAGCCGATGCCCCAAAGAGGTGCCGTTCTCCATTCAGCCCCCATCACACTGGGTGTTTGAAAGGAATCCGCAAGTCCCTCACCCATGTCATGCAGCAAGAGATCCGTAAACGGGCGAATGGTTTGCTCGCGCAGCTCCGCGTAGGGATGCGACGAACCAGTCACAAGCTGAATTTTGTGGCAGCTATCACAAGAGGCGTCGGTAAAAAGTTCTTCACCGCGCAAAGCCTGGGTATCCGTCAGGGCTCGCCGGGCAGGTACGCCTAGAAGCGAAATATAACGCCGCATGTCTTCGAGTTCTTCGTCAGAAAGTTCAGGCGCTGAACCGCTGCCGGTTTCCAAATCGAGAACCGGGTAAATCGAGCTTGTCACACCCATATCTCGGTTCAGGGCGGCTGCAATCTGGTAGAGGACACTGGGCTGTCCCCCTTTAAGACCGAAGCGGCCGAGTCTTTGTGTTTGCGGATCGGTTCCAGAGGACAAGACTCGAACCCGCCCGGAAATACCGTCTTCATCTTCATCACAGGGATCTGCCAAGCTCAATAATAGACTTTCATCCAAAGCCTCCAGGAGGCCCAGACCAACGAGCTGGGGAGCCACCCGCACCGAAAAATATTCGGGCACCACACCACCAAATTCATAGATGGGCCGGCGCAAACTGTATGGTTCGCCGTCACCGTATTCGCCTTCGACTATCTCAAAATCGGCCAGCAAGATTGGCTGCTCTTGCTCACCTGCTTCCGGAGGTTGTCTTAACTCAAACCAGTTTATATTCCAGCCACTGGCCTCCGCGTGAATCTCAAATCGGTGTTGCCCCTGTGCGAGTGCAAAAGGAAATGATAAAGTCTCCCAGGACTGCCAGCCCCCAGTGTTGGGGATATCGATCGAACCGTAAACCGGACTTCCATCCACACCCGTAAAAACAAGCCGTCCACCCCCTGTTGCACTTGCCACTCGAAAAGCCGCTAAATACTGGCTGGCATCCTCAGCGACGAAAGGCGAGTCATCATAAATCAAGCTGTCTCCAGCATCGATGTATCCAACATTCAGCCCACCACCCGAATCCGTAGTCGACTCTGTTTGAATACCAGTCGATGAGGAGTAGGACTCCGCTTCAATTCTTAAAAGAGGAATTGAAGAAGAATCATTTAAGTTAAGAGGCTGCAGAGAATCACCGAGGACTTCGTGCGCTCTTCCATCGGCGTCTCCTGAAACTTTCACGACAGCATGAAGAAATGGCTGCCCCTCCGAAGGAAGCAACCCACGTCCATTGTTGATATGGCATGTGACACAACTTGGAGCGACCGCGACCGGACCCACCTTCCCAACCTGTTCAGCAAAAATTGGATTATCTGATTCTGAATGCTGCCCGGTCAAAAAATCCGTATGGTGCAATCGCCTGCCATCCATAAACGGGTGACCACTTAACGTGGAGATGTTGCCTGCCGTTTGCTTAAAACGCTGAGTCGGTTCATTCGAATATTGGTAGGGCAAAGTCGTGAGGCCCCCTAACCGGCCAAGCTCAGGTAAAGGAAAAGAATCAAACGAGGCGTTTTGGCGTTCAAATTCGGTTATCGCCTCCTCACGTTCTTTCGCATACCAAGGCAGAACTCCTTCACCAACCACATATAAAAAAGCCGTGCCGTAGTAGTTTGTGCGTCCGTTTCTCGGACTCAACAAAAACTGGCTGAGTTCAACCTCGATCCTATCGCCAATCACAAGAGGTCTATTTTCTGGCGACTGGTTATAAATGGTCGCCGTGTAGTGAAACTCTTGTTCACCGGGGTAATCCACAGAAGGCACAACCTCGGTCAGCGTCACTCCCTGATTTAAATAGTTGGACATATTATTGTGGTACACTGCCACCGATCCGGTGTTCGCATAGAAAGTTCGAAATTCGGCGGGATTTAGTTCTGCCAATGTCATGAAGTTAAACGTAACTCCCGACCCTCCCTTGGCGACACGGTCTACTATCTCAATATTGGCAACGCGTTGTTCCCAATAAAACGAAAGGTAGTGGTCATACTGTTGAAACGGGATACCATTCACGATGTCTTCGCGGGCATGTCTGTCTCTTGCCCTGTCGGCTAAGTAACTAACCAACGCATCAGGCGTGTCAACCAAAACATCTCGCTCTAGCTCGGTATCGGCATCATAGAGCGGTGTGAGAATTGGCGGTTCGCACTCGCCTTGACTATCCGTGGGTTCGGTCGGCTCCTCTGGGTCTTGTGGCTCGTCTGGGGTAGCGGGATCCGGCTCATTGTCGGGATTTTGAACAGGCTCATCAAGAGGCACATCGGACTCGTCAGGTGTTGCACAATCATCTGGCTCCGCTTGATTGCAGCCCGGCTGTTCTTCACCACAAGCAACCATGGCCATGGTAAACGAGACCATAAAAACCGCCGAGCAAAGTAGGTTTAAAATTTGTTTCATTGAGCACCTCACCGTAATAAGGGTGACCTGCCAAAAACAGTTCTTCAAGCGTTTCGGGTAACTAAATACTCGAAATTAAAAACTTACGTACAAAACGTAAGGCTAGAGCCTCCTACATCATTGATTTAGATGAGGCACTGAATTGCAGATACCACTACAATCAACTCGCGATGAGTGATATCGTTACACATAACAACGCTAAATCCTCTGTTGAATACGTTTCTTGTCCACTGATGATTGCACCTATCCGCCATCCTTGCTTTACCCTCCTAGAATCTAGAATCAAAGGATAGCTTCCGTGGATACCGGCCCAACAACTCGAGACTGGCTCTTATTTATTGGCAGCTGCGTTTTTACCGCGGCCGGCTTAGCTATTATTGCTCTAACCGGTAAGGCATCAGGTTATGCGACCGCGGGGTTCTTTGGTGGCTGCACCGCGCTTCATGCCTGGATGCTCGTCGTTAAAATTAAGGCAGAAAAAGAAACTACCGTATCCTCAACGCAGGCCCTAGGTACCACGAGGCTTCAATCAAGGCCCAGTCAGTTTGTGGCGCTCGCTTTAGGATTATGTGTTTTAGGAACAGTACTCGGAATAACCCAATCTGAAACGACTGAAACCATCGGCTCGGTGAGCTGGGGTATAGCAGCAATTGGTATCGCAATGCTTGCTTGGTTTTTCAGCGGCCGGCTGGTCACCTCCTTCATCGAATTGAAACCCGAGGGCCTTCGGTTTGTTCAAAAAAAATATTCGTTTCTTTTAGCCTGGGACAACATCGCAAAACTTGAACCCGGCAAAGCGGTGAGCCACCGTGCAATATTCATCAAAGTTAACGACCTCCGAGCGCTTCTCGAATCGGCGGAATACAAGGGCGAAATAGAACAAGAGACGCAACCCTTAAAAGTTATGCTTGAAGCCAACAAGAGCTATTACAAGACAGACCTACTTATTTTGCCATTTCAGTATGGTACCAACATGGCCGTTTTGACTCAGGCCCTCAAAATTTACATCGAAGAGCCTTCGCGGCGCGCCGAACTTCTATCGAGCTAGAATCAATAGCTGCGCTAAGTGCTCGATGGGCAGAGATTACGATTTAAACCTTGAGGACTTTTGATAGGTTTCCGGTTGATATACATTTAAGTCCAGAAACTACAACGAATTGGAGCATTCGATGCCGAGTCATACCATCCGCGAGCATCAAATCAATTACGAAGTTCATGGTGACGGCCCTCCACTCCTGCTTCTCCACAGCTTTCTGTGCAATACCCAAATGTGGGAAAAACAAATCGAAGCTCTCTCAAAGGACCATCGGCTTATCATTATGGATATTCGTGGCCATGGTGAATCATCGCCTTCACAACCCCACTCAATCTACGACCTGGCAGAAGATGCCATTGGACTCCTTGATGCACTTAATATCCCGACGGCAACTTGGCTGGGGCTTTCCATTGGCGGCATGATTTCGATGCGTGCCGCGCTCACCCACCCTCAACGGGTTTCAGGTCTGGTCCTCCTTGCCACGGACAGTAAATCCGAAAGCTTACTCGTAAGAATTGAAAGGCGCCTATTGGCTAAGGTCGTCAAAAACTTTGGTATCTTACCGGTGGTGATTCCAGTGTTACGTAAGATGTTTGGTAAGACGACCCACCGCAAGCAAAGAGATTTAGTGCGAACCTGGCGTGGCCGATTTCTCAAGGTGCACACAGCGTCGATGCTCAACTCGCTAACATCTCTACTTACTCG
The DNA here is from genome assembly GCA_018668695.1 of Deltaproteobacteria bacterium. Classification (NCBI taxonomy): domain Bacteria; kingdom Pseudomonadati; phylum Myxococcota; class Myxococcia; species Deltaproteobacteria bacterium. The sequence continues at coordinate 7,862 of JABJBS010000406.1, read as the reverse complement.
CGACGATGTCACCGATAAACTCCACACCATATCTGTGCCAACGCTTATCATCCACGGTGATGAGGACCGAGCCATCCATGTAAAATTGGGGGAAAACTTAAAGTCAGCAATGCCGAACGCAACGTTTAAGAGACTAAGCCAAGCAGGTCATCTAGTAACGCTGGAGTCGCCTGAGTATGTGAACACGTACATCAGAGACTTCCTGACCTCAGCAAACCTTTAACTGGCAATATAAACAGCTGTGTCCGCTCCAGCAGCAATCTCCCCCTACTTCTCGGTGCCCCCGGTGTTCTCAGAAAGAGACACGCCGATTTTATCGTAAAGCCAACTCAACGGTGCTCCGAAAGGACTCTCGGAGCTATTAGGTTCCCGATTCCTAGCGCGATTGCTTAAATCGAACGAGCCTTCCTGCCAGCCCAGTTCAGAAACAGACCGCAGATTTTGAGCCAGTTGATTAAGAGCGGCTTCCACCGCGGGCTTCTGAGACTCTGGGTAAGTTAGATTCAGCAAGTGGCTGCAGGTTCTCGCCTTTAATAAGTGCTCGGGTGGTTCAACCAAGGCTAGAACATCTTCCCAGTTAGCAAGCCGCTTGTTTGGCTTCTTCTCGATTGCACCATGAATGAACTTTGCGAGTTCAGGGGTCACATCGGGGCGCACGGTTTCGATTCTCGGCAACTCTTCGTAGAGGTGAGCTTTGGCCGTGAGTTCAATGGTATCGCGCTTAAAAGGGCATTCACCGGTTAATAGCTGATAAGCCATCACCCCCAGTGCATAAATATCCGACCCCATATGAATAGGTTCGCCCGTGAGCACCTCTGGTGATGTGTATTGAGGGGTTCCAAAAATAAGCCCCTTCTCGCTCTCGTCAATTTTCATCTTAACGCACCGACAAACACCAAAATCCATAATCTTGACGGTACCGGATGAAGTAACCAAGCAGTTTGCTGGCTTAATGTCGCCGTGAACGATCCCTTGAGAATGGGAGTACGACAATCCTTGGGCCATTTGATAAAGAACCGACAATGCGCTTTCAATCGGCAGCGGACCCTGATCCGCCAGCATCTTCAACAAGTCGTGACCATCTAAAAACTCCATAATCATGAAGTAAGTCGCATAATGCGACTCCATATCGAAAATCTGGACGATATTTGGGTGGCTTAGTTTAGCGATTGTTCGGGCCTCTAAAATAAAGCGCCCACGAAACTGCTTATTGAATACCAAAGAGTGGTTTAACATCTTCACAGCGACAGCGCGTTTGAGCGCTGGATTGTATGCGTGAAATACTTTCGACGTGGAACCTTCTCCCAGCTTATCCATGATGCGATATTTCCCAACGCGGTCGAGGCCACTCTCAGCGAGTCGGCGCCCCAAAGTATCGGATAAGAATTGCGCCAGCGGCGGATGGCTTGAGAGCAAGAAATAGAGTTCTTTACGAGTCCACGACAGAGTTATAACTTCCGTTGTAGCCACGACGTCTCGCGTGCGGGGCGTATCTGTCAGGAACCCCATTTCTCCAATCACATTGCCTGGTCCAAGGTCTGCAGTCGCATTAGATTCTGTACCCGGGTTACCCAGTGGAACCTGGACACGGCCCAGTACAATGACGTGCAAGTCGTTGGCCATCGCACCCTTTTTGATAATCAGAGCTCCTGCTTTGAAAGTGGTGACAGCAGCTTTTTTAGCTGCCTCAGCCAAGCTTGACTCTTCAGCCATACTAAACCCGCCGACCTGTTGCAGAAATGTTACGATTTGCCGTTCATCGAATTTCTGACTACCAACCGCCATGTGGTTTACCTTTCTATATGGAACAACCGATTAGATTGTACCCACATCGGTTCCCTATTCAATGCTAGATGAGAATTTCTTTTAGTTGCGGGCACTTAAGAACACCAAGCAACCCCGTGTAAACTCCACGGCCGACCTTGCGTAAATATATTTAATATACCCCGCTCTAACCCAAACAACACACCCAAAACTGACTATCGGCACACACTAGATGGACAAGTTCATTCAGCACTCGTATCCTCGAGCCTATCCCCCTCGAATCCCGCCACGGTTTGGCGAAACGCATCAGGTATCGTCATGGGCTTAAAGTCATCATCCAACCAAGCCAAGGTCAAAGAACCAGTACAGGCGACTGTGCGAGTGCGCTTTTGCTGAAGTAAGAATTGAAAAGTGTAGCTGGTCGTTCCAATCCGAGCCATCCGAACATGCACGACCAGAATATCGTTATAACGAGCTGGAGAATGGAAATGGGACTCTTGATGGACCACCGCGCCAGGAATCAAGTCTTTGACTGCGCCGTCGAAATGATGGAGTCCAAGCTGGGCTAGGTAATCCATTCGGCCCACATCAAAATAAAGAGCAAAGCTTCCAAAAAACACAATACCAACGGCATCGGTTTCACTTAGCCGCACCCTTATTTCAGTACTGAATCCATAATCGTTAAGGTCTCGGGTAATTTTGCTCATGCTCTAGCTATACGCCCAGCCCATCACTGGTTGCAAGGATACAGCTCAAGCAGACGCCTTGACCCATTGTTTCAACATGCCTTTCAATCAAACAAAGACCGGTGCGAAGGCCACATCCTTTACCGAGGCTCTTGCAGCTGCGGGCAAAGATTCAGCGAATACGGCCATGAGGGCTTCAGCGAGATAGTCGGGCATCAGTAACTTAGAGGGCGTTGGAGCCGACCACTGAATACAATTTGACTCCAGCGATTTTAATGAACCCGTTTCGCTAAAGCGGAGATAATTGACGGACTCAAGTGCTTCTCCGTTCAGCTCCATACTCTCAGCTTCCAGCAAACTTCCGTTAAGCTGAATCCGAAGCGCCATCGAATCGATATCGACTGTTTGAATCATACGCCGGGCCCTTATCGGATCACGGGTGTCGAGAAACAAACAAGCCGATATGCCTTGAGCATTGGGCAACAAAGGGTTGTAGCGCTCCAGTATCTCAGCAACCTGATTAGGATCGGGCTTAACCATCCAGCGCAGCTCTTCGTGAATCTGTAGCCAGGCGGTGGCTCGGGTTTCGAAGAGCAATGAAAAGCTTTCATCGAGGCTAATTCGGAGTTTTTCCTTGATATGACGACCACATGTGAGCAGCTCGCTTCGTTTCGCTTCATAACTTTCACGGCTCAGCAGGTCCGTGATCGTTGAGCATTGCCTCAAAAGGGTTCTTTAGCGCTTTCACATCTGCCTCTTCCATTGAAATTCCATGTTGAGAATGATAATCAACTTCAGAAATATTTTCAACTTCATTTGTAACGGGAGTGGAAAGTCGGGTTCACATTGTTACTCGCCGACCCCAATCCAACATTATTTCGGAGATTTTATGAGTGTACTAGTTGGCAAAAAAGCCCCCGTCTTCACAACTCAGGCTGTATTGGCTAATGGCGAGATTGTAGGCGATTTTGATTTCTCAAAAACCATCGACGGTAAATATGCTGTTTTGTTTTTCTACCCAATGGACTTCACGTTTGTTTGCCCATCCGAGATCATCTCGATTGCAAACCGAACTGAGAAGTTGAAAGCTCTCGGCTGCGAAGTCGTTGGCGTCAGCGTAGATTCACATTGGACGCACAACGCGTGGCGCAACACTGAAGTAAACAAAGGCGGAATTGGCAAAGTTCCTTTTCCACTGGCAGCGGATATGACCAGAAAGATTTCTGAAGACTACGGAATTCTCGACGATTCTGAAGACTCATACTATCCAGCTGGTGTTTCTATGCGTGCAACATTCGTTATCGACCAGAAAGGCGTCGTACGCCATCAGGTTGTCAATGATGAGCCTCTTGGACGCAACATGGACGACGTTGTTCGTGTGGTAGAAGCTCTGCAGTTCTTTGAAGAAAACGGACAGGTTTGCCCTGCTGGTTGGAACAAAGGCGACGCAGGCATGACCAACACTCCAGAAGGTGTTGCATCTTACCTTGCCGAGCGCGGAGACTCTCTCTAAGCATCATCGAGAAAAGGCCAGCACTCTCAAAAAGATTGGAGTGCTGGCCTTTATTCGTTTTGTATCCATTGCGTGCCGCTAAGTCATCGAGACAATCAAGCCGCGCTAAACGTCATACCCTTCGCTCGCAGTCGCTCAACCAGCGGCATTCCCATTGCCACAGATGGCGTCAGAATCCCTGCCGAATCAGGTAGGTCTTCATCCTTAGCCAAACACACTGCCGCTTCAGCAAGCATTCTAGCCGTTCCCGCATAACCCGGATCAAGGTCTGAAGTTACTTCACCTTTCACGCTTACGTCTTCGCCCTTCGCATTGCTCCCCTTGCCCACAAATGTGACGTAGAAGCAGCCGTTCTCTCGCTCTTCTCGAGTTGGTCCAGTCCCCGGAGCCGGCAATACCGTTTTCTTTAACAACCAACGTGTAGGCGCGAGAGCTGCAAGCCCTAAAAAGAGCCCGATGCCAAGACGCATGCGTGACGCCATCTTCTTGCCCTTCTTTCCTTTTGGAAAGCTTTGAACTTCGTTGTAGCTAAACTGCTCACCGTACCGAAAGCCCAGAAGAGCATTCGACCTCCGTACGATTCTTGTATTGATACCCGCCATCACGAAAGGGCCAGTCCAGCCATTGATATCGTCATCCCAACGAACATCTTGCTGGTCATATTTATCGGGTCCGCGCGCAGCTCCCTTGGGATTAAGCGCATAGGCGTCGATCAGTACACGGCGGAGTTCAGGATCGGATGCCTGCTCGATAATCCCGAGCATACTCGCAATGGTTCCTCCACTCATGCCTCCACGGGTTTTACCCAAGTAGTACTTCACTGAATCAAGCGGTCGCTCATGCGCAGCGATGGCATGCTCCTGAACCACCAAACAACCTAGATCGGATGGAATCGAATCAAATCCGCAGCTGGTCACAATCTTCACACCAGCGGCTTCTGCTTTGTCGTGCCATTTGTCCATGACTTTTCGAATGAAAGGCGTCTCGCCAGTAAGGTCACAATAGTGTGCGCCTTCATCGATACACGCTTCAACCAAATCCAGACCGTAAGCCAGATACGGGCCAACAGTGGTACAAACCACCTGGGTGCGGCTGGCCATCGCCTTAAGCGATACTAAATCATGACTGTCGGCTAGGAGCGTCGGTAAGCCAGAAGCCTGCCCATCCCGCGCGACCAGCCTGCCCTTAAGTGCATCGAGCTTTCCTTGGTTTCGCCCGGCAAGTGCCCACCGCAAGCCTCCATCGACACCGTACTGGGCGAGTAAGTACTCAGCGACCAATTCACCGGTGAAACCTGTGGCTCCCCACAATACAACATCAAACTCTTTGTCTACTTTTGCCATGACTTATACCTCCGTCTCGGCGACCCTAGAGAAATCAGACGCAAATTACCACTGCAACGACCAAATCTATCGGCGTACTCAACACCCAGTTAACAGCATGCTTTAAAGAACTCTTCTTCGATACGCTTGCAGATGCGAGCCAGCATGTGCCTGCACATGCCGTTAGGCGTCTACGCATAGGACCCAGGAGCCCTCTAGTTTAATATTGAGGATTCGCCCAGGCCCGAAGAGGCTGCCTCTTCAAACCCACCACACAGACCTCTACCTTGCTGAAATAAATGGGTTTTCTTTCTCGATGCTGGCTCTTGAAATAAGGAGTTGTCATACGAACCTTGCGGAAAAGTATAAACGGAAAGGTCCTTGTGCAGCCATCTCATCTAACGAAGTTCGACGGTGTCTCTTTCTCGGGTTGCGGTGCCCTCAACTTCTATCAAACCGGCGTTGGTTTCGGGCTCCAAGAAGCAGGATTAATCGAAGAACTCTCCTTCGCGGGAGCTTCTGCGGGAGCTGGGTTGAGTGTTGCTCTGGCCGGCGGACTCGACGCTAGAGATGTAGCGGCACAAATGATTGAAATCACCGGTGCCTATGGGGCTGGTCGCATCCTACGACCCGCATGGGCATACGAGGTTGCTCAAGAATTCTGCCGCAGGTTCGTAACCCCGGAGACGTTTGAGCGCTCAACAGGTCGCATCGCCATTTCAGTTACATCCACTCGCCCCGCTCAGTCGATGGTCGTGACTCAATTCGATAGCCAAGCCGATTTAGCCGATGCACTCACCGCCTCATGCTTTCTCCCGCACGCGGCTCAGCGGACACACCCTTTCCGAAATCGTCCCTGTATCGATGGCGGCTTTAGCAATAATCAGCCCACCATCGGAACCCGCTGTTTGAAGGTTTCCCCATTTTGGTTTCAGGTAGGAAGTCACCTTCGCCCGAGTCCAAGAGTGAGAGCTGACTTTGCCCTCAAGGTCCCAACAGCCAAGAGGGCTTGGTGGTTGTTTGACCGAGGATTGAGAGACCTTCAGCAATTTGCTGCCGGACTAAACAAACGCGCTCAACTCAAGACGGCCCTGCGCAGCATTCAACATGACGTAGCCTCGACCCTACCGTTCCCAGCCTTCTTTGGAGCACATACTCCAGTGAGCCGAGGCACTCAGCTCTAAAATCCCTTCTATCTAAACGAAGTCCGCAGCGTAAAAACTGCATAGATTACTTCGTAGAGAATGCCCGTACATCTTCAATAAAACAAAGATTTTAAGAACAAGGACATCGTAGCATTCATCAATATACGAGATGATATTGACGGCGCCGCATCGAGAAGAGCTTAAAGAAGCGTTTATGGAAAACAGTAAGGTATGGGCTGTCTGCTGCGAGGTGCGGGCGGGAGTTACTCTTTTGGCGGAGCCGGTTTTCGTCGCCGTTCTAGAATGGCAATGGCCTCTTGTAAGTCGGGCTCTCGCAATACCTTCATTGAAATAAGAATCTGACCAAGCAAGCGCCATTGCCCGTCGGCTCTTTCTTGAGCCTGGAGGGCCAATGCCTCATGAATATCGCTTGGCTCGGCATATCCAACCTCAACCAAAACACGGCCCAGCAGATTAAACCCGCCGTGCTCGCCAGAATCTTCAGTATTTTTACCCAATCCGGCAAGTATATCATCAACGGCTTCAGCTCTGAGCTTGTCCTGAATTAACAAGATTTCCCAGATATGCGGTGTTCGCCCTTCCTTTTGGCGGCTATTCACCTGCTCTTCGATGGCACCATGCACTTCGGCACTGGATATTAACCCACGCTTCACCGCTACTTCGGTAAACCAACGCTCAAGCTTGGTATAAATTCCACGTGACGCCATACTGTTCCTCTTGCTGTTGAAGCCATTATACACCTTAACCACACAACACGATGAACATAGTACAACTTCAAGACAAATGCATGAAAACAAACAATATTTTTGGGTACCGTTCCGAGCAAATGGTGCTCAGGGCGGGCGAGAGCTGCACCTTAGGGCAAATAACCCTAAGTCGGTAAATTCCGTTTACGTCCATGGTCATCAATGGCAACGAAAGTGAATTCTCCACCGGTGACTTTACGCTCAGCGCCTGTCACGGGATGGATACACCAAGTCTCAACCTTTATGGTCATTGATGTGGTCCCACTTCGAATTAAGTGTGCAAAGCAAGACACCACGTCACCCACGTGGACCGGCTCATGGAAAGCCATTTTCTCGATACCAATGGTCACCACGCGACCGCGTGAAAACTGTTTTGCAATGACCCCTGCTGCAAGGTCCATCTGCGAGACTAACCAGCCTCCAAAAATGTCTCCATTCGCATTCGTATGAGCCGGCATGGCCAACGTTTGTATGGCAAGGGTTCCAGTCTTGGGGTCGCTCATGAACATACTCCAGCGTGAAGCCTCAAGGCTCCTGAATGTGTGATACGACCGTGTTATTCTTCAGTTAAGAGTAGCGTCTCACTACAGGTGGAACAAGCTTAGAATATCAGCCCAGATACCGAGCAACACTGTTTAAATCAGCAGATCTAGTTATCATTTTGA
>JABJBS010000405.1 GCA_018668695.1 Deltaproteobacteria bacterium | reverse complement strand
TTAGCCAAGACGCAGGCGGACCTTTACTTAGCATCGATACTTCGACGACGACGGCCAGCGTTTGCATGGTGGGCTGGCCAGGATTCGATCCTGTGTCTCATATTGAGTTTGAACAAGGCTCTGTCCCATCTCAAGCGTTGGCCGAAGAAATTTATCAAGCGATGACGAAATCTGGCATTACTGCCACCCAGATTAAGGCGATAGCAGTCGGTTTGGGGCCAGGTTCATTTACGGGGCTCCGAGTAGGTTTGGCCACGGCTAAAGGTTTGTCGTTGGGCGCGGGAATGCCGCTTTACGGGTTTTCAAGCCTCGCGCTTTGGGCGGCTTCTACAGGAAAAGCCCAAGCGGCAGTGGTATTGGATGCACGCCAAAAAGAGATTTACTCGGCACTCTACACCTGCAGCGAAGCTGCGGTCTGTGATGCCGTTATTGAAGATGGCACACGAACACCAGCCGAGTTTAAAGCGTTGATATCAGAGACCGGCGCCGTCTTGGTTGGTGATGGGAAAGAAGTCTTTGGTGACGACACCGGGTGGATGGATTCGGTTTTACCAGATGCGGCTTTTGGACTCTTGATGTTGGCGGATAAAATAAGAGCGGGCAACGGTGATGACTTAAGACTCTTAAATCCTAACTACCACCGAATCACTGAAGCTGAGCGTCAAGCCCGTCTTCGTCGTCAATGAATATACTCTCGAGCTCTTGAGCATTTTCCTCGGGCGCGGTCCCAGCTACAAAAACCTCTTCGATGCTTCCGATGTCATTGTTAATGGTCCCCGTGTCTGCATCGACGCGTCGAAAAACAACTTCTGGTGGTGGCTTAAAAGGCAGCCGCGGCGTGTCTCGGAGTGCGTGATCGAGGTAATCGACCCAGATGGGTAGGGCAGCGCTGCTACCAGTTGCGCGCCCCATGGGCGCATTGTCGTCAAAGCCGACCCAGGTCACAGCAACTGTTTCCGGAGAGAATCCTGCAAACCACGCATTACGGCTTTGGTTGGTCGTTCCCGTCTTACCAGCTAGGGCACGCTTTAAGCGCTTGGCCCTAACACCCGTTCCTTCTTCGATCACCGACTGCATCATATGGGTGATAACAAAGGCCACATCGGCGTCGAGTACTTGAACGGGGTTGGCTCGATTCTCTTGAAGGATATCACCCGTGAGTGAAACGACTTTGCGAATAAAAATGGGCTTCGCGTAAAACCCACCAGAAGCAATGGTTGCGTAGCTATTGGCGAGTTCCATGGGCGTCACCTCGCCTGTTCCCAGTGCAAGCGTAAGGTTTTCGGGGAGCTTTGAACCGATTCCCATATTGCGAGCGAGTTCCCGCACTTTCTCAACGCCGACCATCTCAAGCAGTTTGACCGAACAGGTATTCTTTGAGCGTGTGAGAGCGCGCCGGTAGGTGATGTTTCCATCGTAGCGACCGTCTTCGTAGTTTTCAGGCTTCCAAGCTTTGCCGGTCCATTTATCCCGAATGACCACAGGGGCATCAGGGCAGATGCTGGCAGGCGTAATGATTTTTTCTTTCAAGCCCGTGGCGTAAAGGATGGGCTTAAACACCGAGCCAGGTTGCCTTAAAGACTGCATCGACCGGTTCAGGCCTCCAGGGTTGCGGTGGTAGCCTCCCACCATCGCACGAACATAACGTGTATGGGGATCTATTGAGAAAAGCGCGCCTTGTACTTTTGGGTTGGGTACCAATTTGATTTTACTAAGGGTTGAAGTGCCATCAGCAGATTTTGAAAGCGACGTTAGAATCACCTCGATAAGGTCGCCACGTTGTAGGACGTCGGTGGGATCACGGGGAGCAGGCGTTGCGGCTGTGGGTGAGAATCTCCGAGCCCATTTGAGTGATTGAAGTGTTAGTATCGATTTGAATCCACCCAGATCGACAGTGATCGTATTCTGCGAAGAATTAACAGCGCTTACAATTGCCGTGACTCGCATACCAACTTTGGGAACCTTGAGTACCATCTTCTTACGAAACTTAATCTCGCTGACTAGGTCTTTAGCGGTTACTTTCGATAAATCCCATACAGGTGTCTGTGCCATTCCAGGCGATGCTGTATAAAGTTTTCGTCTTTCGTAAAGCTTCGCAAACTCTTTTTGAATCTCATTGTGATACGTTTCGAAGAGGTTCACTTCCACGCGAAGTGGTGCACCGGACCAGCCGTTTTTCTTACCGAGGTTTTCTAAACCGCCTCTTAAAGCTTTCATGCCTGCTGCTTGATGTGCCGCTTGCATGCCAGTGTAAACAGTAAGGCCGCCCTCATAGACTGCTTCCGTACCATACTCTTTCGTCAGTTCTCGAATGACCCACTCGGTGTAATGAGAGGCCACATCGAGATAAGCCGGGCGCGGAGCGGGCGCTGGAATAGGTGCAGATTTGGCCAGGGTTACGGTTTCTTCATCAGCCCAACCGGCTGCGAGCATTTGGCTCAGAACATAGTGCTGTCGTTTTTGTGCACCGGCAGCATCGGATTTGATATTGTAGCGGGCCGGATGTTTTGGAGCGGACGCAAGATACGCTGCTTGGGCTACCGTTAGGTCTCGAGCTGAAATCCCAAAATAGGTCTGAGCGGCTTGTTCAACGCCCCATGCACCGGAGCCGAAGTAGATTTGATTAAGGTAGATGTGAAGAATGTCATCTTTGCTCAAGCTATTCTCTAGTTTAAAGCTCAGAACGGCCTCTCGCATTTTACGGCTGTAAGAACGCTCGGGACCAAGAACCATCGTCTTCACTATTTGTTGGGTGATGGTACTAGCTCCCTGAAGGTGGGCACCGGGTCTTAGATTTTTCAGGGCAGCTCGCAGGATTCCTAGATAGTCCAGACCTTCATGGCTGTAGAAATTTCGGTCTTCTGCTGCGAGAAAAGCGTGGGCAACATGCTTGGGAATGGCTTCCATGGGGATAACCGTTCGCCTTTGGTTGGCCACGTAGGCAACCAAGTGACCATCATCAGAATAGATCCGAGTTGCTTGAGCAGGTTTGTAGTCTTCCAAAGACTCAAGCTTGGGAAGGTCTTGGGAGATATAGAAGATGCCGCCAATACCGGAAAAAAGTCCAAGTACAGCGAGGGCACTGAGCCATTTGGCGATGTGTCCTATCCGCTTTAAGTTCATGGGCGGCTCGCTGCACCTTGGCTGGATTGTTTATTGGGTCCTAGACCTTCGAAAATACGAATCATAGCTATCAGCTCTGCGTAGAAGTTCTTAGAGGCAAAACCCCACGTAGACTTTTTATAGTTGTTAATGAGATCAACCAGCTTTCGAGATCCTACATCGCGAATCGCTCGTTTAACTCCATAAGCACCATGGTTGTAACCCGTTACTGCAAGGGGCCACGCCTTCAAGAGTTTGTAATTACGTTTTAAAAGTTTGGCAGCCGCATGGGTCGCTTTCATGATGTCCATCCGCTCATCTTTCTTGCTGCTTACCTTGAGTCCCAGTTCACGAGCGGTTCGAGGCATCAATTGCCATACTCCTGCCGCACCCGCGGACGAGTGTGCCTTGGTATTAAACATGGATTCCACAAAAGGCATCAGTGCAATCTCTTCTGGTACACCTTTTTCTTTCAAGACAGTTCGGATTTTACCAAGCCATGGTTTTGCACGTTTTTTTCCTGCCGCAAAGTGGTCTGCGACACCACGCTGTGCCCGTACCCGTTGATGAGCATTTTTTAAGAGTCGTTTGCTAGACGCACCCATTTTTTTAACGATCAACTCTTCCCATTTATTCCGTGGAGCGTTGCCTTCTCCGAGGGAGGCAAGCGCTTCTCTGTGTTCATCAAGGATTCCATCTGTTTTGTCGGAGATGATTTTGCGGGTGGCTCGAGTCCCGTCATCCTTGGGGACTTTGTAGATGCCCCAGACGACCTGCATATTTTCCTTATCATGCAGAATGAGGTCAGAGCTGTCGTAGGTCACAAAGACTTCCTGCCAAAATGCCACGGTAGGTTTGAGTGCTGACGGAAGGTGAAACGTTTTGCTGGGACTTGAGAGTGAGCTGGTCTCTAATATTCTGCCTTCAAAGTCAGCTGGCATATATTTGGCGGCGGCTAGATTGGTCGAACAAAGAGCGCACAGAACGCCGATTATGGTTAGACCACGAGTAGATAAAGAGTACATCAGAGCTCCAAGGCAAGGTTGTGGCACGGGCCCAAAGGCGCGTGCCCGAATCCGGCCTAAGAGATCATACGTGGGGTGTGGAAATCAACCAGCTTGAGGGGGCTTTGTGCAAGAGAAAGGCGCATTTCTTTCTTCATGCCTTGTGCATCACCCGAATGTTGAAACGGGTAGGGGTCTTTGAGTTCAATCCGAACGTCTTCGACCAAGAAATCCATCATACGTTTCGCATTGCGGTAGTCACCCTTCCAAATTTTCGGAAGATGAAAAAGTGTAGACAAAGGTCCAAGCGTAGCGATTCGAAGGTTCATCATTCCAGGCATGATGTTGGAAAATGGAAAAGCGCGGAACCGGTAGCCAAAGTAGGGCTGTGTGCCTGCACCGATGAAGGATGCGGGACCATTGTAAATTGTGGTTCCAGGTTCGATTTCAACGACAGCATCGCCGCGCCGTGGATCCACGTAGTAGCCTTTACCGACGCTTACGACCCGTGCTTCAAGCCGTGCATCACCAAAGAGAGCGCGTGGTACAGTCTTGGCCACAGTGGCAGCCAAGTAACCTAATACCGAATGCATCATCGGCTTCAGGATTGGGTTATTGGTCGTTTGTTTGAGCTGGTTGTAGTCGTTTAAAAGCATCGAGTCATAACCGAAGCCCGCAACAAAGCACTGCTCGCCATCGGCATCCATCATCGGCATGTGATGATTGCGGCCGGGGAGATATTCGATGAGTTTTCGAAGGTCTTGGTAAGGGCTCTGAGCGCCTACTACGGGACCAATACCATTGCCGGTACCAAGCCGTAAGAATGCAAACCGAGGCATACCGATGAGGTCCTGCTTCTCTCCGAAACGTTCGTAGCGCTCAACGCGCCAGCGGTTGGCTTCATTGATGTACTTTTGTACGAAGTTCACGGTGCCAGTGAGCGTTCCGTCGCCGCCGCCGCAGGCAATCGTTCCATAGTTCTTTTGGATGATTTCGCGTGTAAAAGCCTCTGCCTCTTCGAGCGTGCGGCTGTAGTAAACGTGATCACGTCCAACCAGGCGTTCAATCTTGCGAACAAGCTTATCGGTAACGAGGCGTGCGTTGCGGTTCAACAGGACCGCGACCTTGGTCTCATCGCTGTGTATCACGTTAAGTGCTTCAGGATACGCAGTGGGTTGTCGTTGTTCTTGTGCTGCAGCGATTTCAAGCATGGCTAAACCTCTCCAATGAACTCTTTTGTGACGAAGGTGCCACCTCTAAGTTCAAGCACGGTGTATGCCAGAAATGGAAATCGGCCTAAATATTGCATTTAGTGTTTAAAAACAGGTGCTTGGGAGGTTCTTGGGGTATGTTCTGACCGCGTAGGATGCTGCCCAGATCACCCGATCGCGAAGCGAATTTCGCACTTTAACTACTCAGGCTTGGGGACTTTTTCCCAATCGGCTAGAAACTTTGCAAGGCCAGCATCGGTGAGAGGGTGAGCGACCAACTGCTTAAGTACCTTAAACGGGATGGTGGCGACATGGGCTCCAGCCAAAGCAGCATCCACTGCGTGGCGGGGACCTCGAATGGAGGCCGCAAGGACCTCGGTTTCTAAGCCATGAATGTCGTAAATATTGACCAATTCATCGACGATTTCCATGCCGACGTGAGAAATGTCGTCCAGACGGCCAATAAATGGAGAGATGTAGGTTGCTCCCGCCTTGGCGGCCAAAAGTCCTTGAGCGGCTGAGAAGCAGAGCGTGACGTTGGTTTTGATGCCTTTGGAGCTCAGAACCTTGACTGTTTTTAGGCCAT
>JABJBS010000404.1 GCA_018668695.1 Deltaproteobacteria bacterium | reverse complement strand
CGTGTCTTGGGAGTTGCCAGTGGCAAAGGCGGGGTTGGGAAAACCAATATTGTATCGAACTTGGCAATAGCTTTTTCGCGGGCCGGTAAACGTGTTTTAGCGATGGACGGTGATTTAGGTTTGGCTAACCTGGACATTGCTTTTGGCCTCACGCCAGACATGACCTTACTCGACCTCTTTGATGGTACGGGTACCATTGAGGAAGTCATCTGTGATGGACCTGAAGGCGTGAAGCTCTTGCCTGGTTGCAGCGGTCGTTACGACGTTGCGAACCTCAATGAGCAAGAGCGTTTTTCTCTTTTTGCTGCCATCGATAGTCTCGAGGATGATTTTGATATTTTGATGGTCGACACAGGCGCCGGGCTCAACTCAAATGCGGTTGCATTTGCTGCAGCTGCTCAGACCGTGATTCTTGTCGCGGATCCGGACCCAACAAGTTTGGCGGATGCCTATGCCTTCGTGAAGGTGATGGCCACGCGATGTGGGATCAAGAAAGTGGATCTCATCGCAAACCGAGTCGCCAATGCGAAAGAGGGCGAAGACGTTTATCGTAAGCTCTCTGTTTTAGTAAATCGATTTCTCCAGGTGGGTATTAACTACCTGGGGTATATTAATACGGATGCCGCGATATCGCGTGCTACCCGTGGCGGTGTACCGGTTCTCCTTGGAGAGCCCAATGCACTTGCCAGCCAAAGAATAAATAGTATTGCGCATAAGATACTTGCGCAGCCGTATGAGGCACCAGAGACGGGTGGAATACGTCTTTTTTGGAAGCGTTTGGTTGGATGGAAGGAGGTGTCGTAATGGCTTCGGTTCTTAGGAGTTATGACGGCGAGCGGGAAGGGAAGTTACGCCCAATTGAGGAATACTTGCCCTTTGTGAAGAGAGTTGCACAACGACTCGCCAGAAGGTTGCCCTCGCATATTGCGTTGGAAGACCTCATCAGTGCGGGTGTTGTGGGTTTGCTTGAGGCGATGAGCCGTTACGATTCGAGTCGGGTAACCGATTTCGAGAAGTTTGCGGAGTTCAGAGTCAAGGGCGCTATTTTGGATGACTTGCGAAGACGAGATTTAATGGCTCGCGATGCAAGACTTGAGTCAAAGAACATCGAGAGCGCTGTTCAGGAACTCACCAAAGAGTTAAGCCGTGAGCCGGAAGAAGAAGAGTTAGCCTCAAGGCTAGATCTGAGTGTTCCGGATTTGCGAAAGAAGTTGGAGAAGCTAACACCTGTTCGGGTTGTGAGCTTCACGGATGTTTACCCTATGAACACCCCAACGGAGGACGATAGTCCTTTCGAGGAGTATGCCAAAAAGCAAAAGCTGGAACAGCTTGCTGGAGCAATTGGTAAATTGGGTGAACGGCATCAACAGGTGTTGCAGCTTTACTATCAAGAGGACCTGACTTTAAAGGATATCGGCTACGTACTGAGTGTTACGGAAAGCCGCGTCTGTCAGATTCTTAGTGAAGCAACGTTACGCCTGCGTGCGATTCTAAACCCAGAAGGTGCTAAATCTGACAAGAAGAAGCGCCGTGCACGGGGAGGCTATAATGCCTAACGGTATATATTCAGCAATGACCGGTGCACTGGCTCAAGAAGAGCATTTGGACATCCTAGCCAACAATTTAGCCAATGGTAGCACCAATGGCTTTAAGGGTGTGCAGGCAACATTCAAAGAACTCATGGATGAGGCACGTGATGGTACAAACAACGAAACACAGCGACATGTTGTTTTGGATTCTACCTTTACGGACTTCAGCCAGGGGCCTTTGCAGCACACACACAATAAAATGGATGTGGCGATTCAAGGTGAAGGGTTCTTCGTGGTGGATACACCTGAAGGCCCTGGCTACACCCGCAATGGGTCATTCATGCTCAATGACAAGCGCCAGCTCACAACGGTGTCTGGCGAAGTTCTTCAAGGCACGAGTGGACCTATTGAAGTTCCTGAAGGGGCGGTCATCAATATTAACCAAAGTGGCGCGGTTACCTCCGGACCTCTGGAGATTGGCAAAATCCGCGTTGTTAAATTTGATGATCCGCAATCCCTCAACCGAATTGGTCACAACCTATACGGTGCACCTGAGGGACTGGATGCGGTGGATGTTGAGCAGGTATCTGTTCAAACGGGAGCTATTGAGCGTTCCAATGTGAATATGATTCGGGAAATGACATCGCTTATCAAGGTGTCTCGTTTTTATGAGTCATTCAATAAGGCAATACAGACTTATCGAACAGTTGATTCAACAACTGCTCGCGAATTGGGACGATAGTAGAGGAGGAGTTAGGGATGTTTAGAGCATTAAGTAGTGCAGCAACGGGTATGAACGCGCAGGAACTGCGTGTGAGTATGATTTCGAACAACTTGGCGAACGTAAGTTCTGCCGGTTACAAAAAGAGTCGGGCAGAGTTTCAAGATCTCTTGTACGACAAGATTCGAGCACCAGGCGCTAAGACCAGCGATCAGACCAGTGCCCCGATTGGCATTGAAGTGGGTCAGGGTGTGAAGGTCGCGGGTACGCTGCGTGATTTTTCTCTTGGTGAATTTCGCCAAACATCGAATGCGTTGGATTTGGCCATTGAAGGCAATGGGTTCTTTCAAATCCAGCTACCTAACGGAGAAACCGCTTATACCCGGGATGGTTCATTTAAGCTTGATTCTCAAGGCAGCCTAGTAACGCGAGATGGCTATTCAGTAGAGCCTTCGATGACAATGCCGGCTCAGGCGAAGCACTGGACCATTTCTAAAACGGGTGTAGTTTCAGCTGTACAGGCCGGCTCTCATGACTCGGTCGAGGTAGGACAGCTTCAAATCGCAAACTTCGTAAACCCAGCAGGGCTTGATGCCATGGGCGGCGGTGTATTCGCGCGAACCGAAGCTGCAGGTGATCCGGTAGTGGGCATCCCTGGCATGAATGGTGCAGGGTTTGTAATGTCGGGATTTCAAGAGATGTCCAACGTAAAGGTCATCGAAGAAATGGTCGACATGATTCAGGCGCAACGGGCGTACGAGAGTAACTCACGGGTTATTAAGACGGCCGATGAGATGCTGCGTACAACAGCCAGTCTGAAGTAACTGTTTACTGTTTGGGTGTGTTTTGTGAGGTGGTGAATGTTCGGACGTCGGTTAAAATGGCTTGTGCCAGTTTTGGTTTTTCTTCTGTCAAATTCAGTGTTTGCAGCGAAAAAGCCCCGTGGAGTGACGGTCAACACAGACCGTGTTCTGCTGGGTGATGTCGTTCGAAATGCACCTCGTGATATCGCAGGTCTCGATTTGGGACCTGCACCCAAGCCGGGCAAAAACAAGTTTATCAGCGGCAAACACGTTCGAACACGTCTCAAGCAGGCCATGGTTAACGCCAAGGGACTGCGGATTCCTGGCAAAGTTCGAGTTCATCGCGCCTCTCAAAACGTCAATGAATTGACGCTTCGCAAGCATGTAGAGCGTGCACTGCAGGCTCAGTTACCTGAAGGGCTGGGTTACGAGGATTTGGTGATGCGTGGCGGTATGGTTATGCCGCGTGGAAGGTTACGCGTAGAGCTAGAAATGCCTCGAAGGGTCCATGTGGGTCTTAATAACTTCAAGGCTCATGTTTATGCCGGTAAATCGAAAAGCAAGACGACATTTGTTCGGGTCAATTTGCGCAGAGACACAGCGATGAAACGCGAAGTGATTGAGCGAGGCGATACCATTTGGATCAAGGTGAAGACCGGGTCAGTGGTTGTGAGCACTCGGGGCACCGCCCAGCAGGCTGGCCGAACCGGGCAAAGAATCGCAGTGATGCCTCGGCAAGGTCGAAAAATGGTTTATGGCATGGTGACAGACGCGGGTGTGGTGGAGATGGATTTATGAGAAATTCAATTTTGGAAAAAACGATTGTGATTCTAGGACTCTTAGGGCTTGTGGGTTGTGCAACTACACATATTAAGCCTTACGAACGTAAAACTCGTGATTACGATATGGACGACTATGCGTCTCCTACGGCAGGCCGAACGACGGGTTCACTCTGGAGCGATGCATCTGCTAGCATGTTTGAGGACCTGCGAGCGCGCCGTATTGGCGACATTATTACGGTTAGAATCGCCGAGGCAGCCAACGCTACAAGAGATGCTTCAACATCAACGGCTCGCGATACTGCTCAGACTTATGGAGTGACCTCTTTTTTCGGGGCGTTGGGTAAAATTGCCGCAGCACACCCCGACTTAAATCCTGAGGATTTGTTTAGCGCGACTGGGTCATCCAGCTTTGACGGCAGTGGGTCGACAGCGCGTTCAGGAAAACTGAATGCAACACTTCCTACGCGTATCAAAAAGACACTGCCGAACGGTGACTTCTATATAGAGGGCTCTAAAGTGGTCTTGATTAACGAAGAAGAAAGTATTTTGTATCTAAGCGGGGTTATCCGCCCCATTGATATCGAACCTGATAATTCAATCAGCTCGATTCAAGTAGCGGATGTTGAACTCGAGTATACCGGTCGAGGGGTCATTGCCGACAAGCAGAGCCCGGGATGGTTTACCAGGGTCATGGACTGGGTCTGGCCATTCTAAGAAGCGTTTCCAATTCGATTCTACGTGCGGGTGAGGGTGTCATGGGTGTTTTAAAAGTTAAAAATGGTCTGATGGTGGCTTTGTTGGTCTTGGTGGGCTCACAAAGTGCCCAGGCCGAACGTTTGAAAGAACTGGCGGATCTTGAGGGTGCGAGAGCTAACCAGTTGATTGGTTATGGTTTGGTCGTAGGCTTGGCGGGAACAGGCGACGATGCATCGGCACCCTTTAGTGCTGAATCTGTGGTGACCATGCTCGAGCGATTGGGT
>JABJBS010000403.1 GCA_018668695.1 Deltaproteobacteria bacterium | reverse complement strand
TGCGATGACCTTTTTGTTTTCTTTGCGAGCGCCACAAAACGGTCTTAAATGTACCTGAGCACGGCGACGACCTTCCGATGCCAAAACAGCAGCTCGCTCTGTCGAATCGGCCAAAATTCCCAGGTGCAACTCTTGCAAATAACCAATGGTCGGGATGTCACTTACAAACTGAGTTCGCTTCTTAAACACTCGAAACGGTACAGTTAAAAGACTGGTAAACGAGCGGTGCCCGACCAACGTGAGCAGCATGGTGAATGGCGTTCGGTACGGACGTGAGAATACAACATGGGTATAAGCCGCATGGTCCAAAACAGGCGCGTCCAAATGACCGAGTTCTTTCATCAGACTGGCAATCTCAGCGCTGTCTTCCGGTCCAAAAGTAACCTGCTGATGTCCGCGGAAATTTGTCGATTGGCGACTCGCCAGTACACCCAACGAACACTCTTCAAAGAGTTCCTGCTCTGTAGGGCCTTCGCACTCAACAAAGGCTGAGGGTCTCTCTAATGAAAGTAAAGTTAAAGCCTCGTCAACTTCGCTCTCGGTTAGTGGCATACGCTTTCGGTAACCTATGGGAGAGTTCGACTGCAGCCCATCTGGTAAAGTGTAACGATTCTTTCGCTCTCCAGGCGCCGCAAAGCTAGCCAGGCGCTTCACCCGCTCTTCTTGAGCCGGTGGCTGAATCTCGGTTGGGTATAGTTCCTTAGGCTTCACATCCGTCTTTAGCGCTGTTCCCAATCCTGTCATCTGATTCTCCCCTGGTGTGCGATTTTTAGTTGCTCCTAAGTGAAAGGGTCAGAGCGCGCAAGACCAAATCGTATGCTCTCGATCGAATAATCATGAGTAAAAACAGGTGCGTAGAAAGTTTCACACTTGTTTAACTCTCTTCATAATCAAGAGAGGACCCCACATCTTAGAGCGGCAATTGACCCCCCGCTGCTCAGAGGTTAATGCATCAACTCAAAGACCCTTGAGAATCTTGTGAAAAGGAAACCTCCCATGAGCCAAAGCATCGATGACCAACTCAAAGACCAAATGAAAACCGCTATGAAGGCCAAAGACAAGCAGACTCTCGGCGTCGTTCGAATGGTCCGCGCCGCAATGCAAGAGCGCATGAACCAGCCCAATGGCCCTCAAGAAGCCACAGACGCAATCTGGCAAGAAGTCATCGCGGCATACATCAAGCGCATGGGTAAAGCGGCAGAAGAGTACAGAAAGACCGGAGAGCAAGGTGCGGCCAAGCTTGCGGAGCTTGAATTTGAGATCAACTACCTCAAACCTTTCCTACCGGCTCAAATTGAAGGTGCCGAGCTCGAGGCCATCGTCAAAGACGCTGTTTCGAAAACCGGCGCATCGAGCATGAAAGAAATGGGCAAGGTGATGGGCTTTGTGATGAAAGACAACAAGGGACGAGTCGACAGCAAGGCAATTAAAGAAATCCTTCAAAGCCTACTCGGCTGATACCTTCGTCGATTTCACAATATCGTCCCAGGTGTAGGGGCCCTTTTCCATGGGCGGCAACTTTAGGCTCAAAACGGGCGCACAAATTGTCAGCAACTCATAGAGCACGTAAGCCGTTGCTCCAAACATCAACCGATTGGCCAACTCAAACACGGGCGACAGTGCTTCGGAACCATTATCGTCCCAAGCCAGGGCATTGATCCGAGGTCTACCAAGAAGCTCCCGCATCGACACCGGTAGGACGGCGACCAGCTCAGATCCATCTTCCACCGGAACATCATTCCCGATGAGTCCTACGAAAGGTTCCAGACGATAATTCGAGGTGTAAAGCGGCATAGAGGACAGCCGTCCCAGTATTTGAACGTCTGAAATACCCATCTCCTCTGAAGCCTCCCGCAAAGCAGTCGCCTCGAGGCCCGTATCTTCTTTTTCAGGTCGCCCCCCCGGAAAACAAATTTCTCCCGCGTGATTCTCTAAACCTCCCGACCGCAGGCCAGCATAAACCATGATGTCATTGGAAACTTGCATCGGTATAAGGACGCCGCAACGAATATCATTCGTCTGCCCCCGAAGAGCAGGCCATTCACGCCAACTATAATTCTCTAACTGAGCAACGAGCTGAGGAACGTATTTTTCTTTGCTCATACCAGTAGCTCCTGAGGGGTTCTTTACAATCAAACTTATGTTATGAGAAACCATCTTTCCAGACGCGTCCACCGTTATTACAAAAGGACACAGCCTTCTTATGATAAGTCGCCTTTTTGTCTTTGTTCTCATGGCCTCGCTCACAAGCACTCCAGCTCTGGCTGGAAGCCTTTCAAGTCTTACCGCTTACAGTGCACGCTACTTCGGGAGCCTTAACCGTCACGCATCCATCGATGCCGATGCCGGACCCTACAACCTTGCGGGGCAGGCTTTTGGTCGAAAAGGGTTTTCGGTGATGGCTGCGAACCAAACTTGGTTTCGCTTGGAACGATTAAGTTTTCGCGCTACGCCTGATTTGGAACGAACCAATTACGATGCAACCAACGGGGTACCAGCTATCCCGACCCTCAACATCAACTACAATCATGGTGATTGGGGCGTGTATTTCTATGGCGGTGTACCGGCAGGTGGTGGTGCTGACTTCAAAACAGGTCACCCTCTCTACGTCGAATTCGAAGACCTCGCCCTCGATGTGGCCCGGCAACTTGCAGTCGATTTAGATATTCCTCCTGAAGCTATTACTGATGTAAAAGCCCAGGAAGGGGGCCGCGTCACAGCTACCGCAATGATTATTGGCCTCACATTTGGCGGTTACTACAAGCCAACAGATTGGCTCTCTATTGGCGCAGCCGTTCGGTATGTAGATGGCCAATACACTTATACAGCCAACAACACATACGACATCATCAATGAAGACCTGGGTGTACTCCAGGAGTATCCAGCAGTCGTTGATACAGTTCACAATGCCAGCGGTGTTGGTTTTATGTTGGGTATGCACATCCAGCCCACCCCAGAGCTTAATATAGGTCTTCAATACCAGTCGAATACCAAACTAAAATACATCTTCAGCACTGCCGAAGATTCGACCGGGCTCTACCCCGATGGCGACGGCATACGTAAAGACATTCCACCCGTGCTTGCCATGGGCGTAAGCTACGACCTTACAGAAAACCTTCAGGTCGCCTCTTCTTGGGCCATCTATTTCAACAAGTTTTCCAAACAAGGTCCGAATGCCGCCGGAGGAAAAAATACCGACAACTACCGCAACGGCTGGGAAGGCGGGCTGGGCATTGAATACCGAGTGCTCAAGCCACTCACGCTTCGCACGGGCTTTCTATTCAACCGAGCAGCACACACCCAACAAGCGCTGAGCTCGCTCAGTTGGTCTTTTGACCATTTCTTGGTGGGCACGGGGCTTACATGGCACTGCCTTGATTGGATGGACTTTACAACCGGGTTCTCTCAAATGATTCCTAACGGTGGTCTCAATGAAGATGAGTCCATCGAGTTTTATGTACGACGAACCGCACTCGCTGTTGAGCTAGACTTTTACTTCTAGGGCATACTTATGTTTCAAGGAATCTTAGGCGTTGTAGCCTTTATTGGCTTTGGCTACCTAATCAGTGAACATCGAAAAGCGATTGCGTGGCGAGCTATTGTCGCTGGCCTCACGGTGCAAGTTCTACTGGCAGCTCTCTTACTTAAAGTTCCCGTATTTAAGAGCATCTTCATGGCACTTAACGAAGTTGTCTTAATGCTAGATAAAGCCACCAGCGCCGGCACCTCTTTTGTGTTTGGTTACCTCGGAGGCGGCGCCCTTCCGTTCACGGAACCCTTTCCCGGCAGCGCATTTATTCTCGCATTTAAAGCCTTACCCTTGGTCCTGGTGGTGAGCGCGCTCTCTAGCCTCTTATTCTATTGGCGGGTCATCCCTGCGGTCGTTGGGCTCTTTAGCAAAGCACTCACCAAACTCATGGGCATCGGCGGCGCATTAGGGCTGGGGGCTGCCGCCAATATTTTTGTTGGTATGGTTGAAGCTCCACTTTTCATTCGCCCTTACCTAGAGCGCATGACTCGAAGTGAGATTTTCACAATCATGACCTGTGGTATGGCTACAATTGCCGGCACGGTTATGGTGCTTTATGCCAATATTCTCACACCCATCATGCCTGATGCTATGGGCCATATGCTTACGGCTTCCATCATCAGTGCCCCCGCTTCTATCCTCGTTGCAATT
The DNA here is from genome assembly GCA_018668695.1 of Deltaproteobacteria bacterium. Classification (NCBI taxonomy): domain Bacteria; kingdom Pseudomonadati; phylum Myxococcota; class Myxococcia; species Deltaproteobacteria bacterium. The sequence goes on along the minus strand of JABJBS010000403.1, from coordinate 10,516 downwards.
TTACTCATCCCCGAAACCGAACCCACCACCCAAGGTGACCTTATCGATCCCATGCCAGCCACAAGCGCCATGGATGCCGTCACTCGAGGCACCACATCGGGGCTTGGCTTGCTTTTAAATATCATCGCCATGCTTGTTGTCCTGATTGCTTTGGTTGAACTGGCCAATCTCATTTTGGCACTCTTGCCGAATATCGAAGGTTCTCCCCTAAGCCTTCAGCGGGTACTGGGTTGGATCATGGCACCGGTGGTTTGGCTCATGGGTGTACCCTGGCAAGAGGCCCATACGGCTGGAATGCTGATGGGAACAAAAACAGTACTCAACGAATTCATAGCCTACCTAGATATGGGTAAGCTTGCTCCGGGAAGCCTCAGTGAGCGAAGTAAGATTATTATGACCTATGCCATGTGCGGCTTTGCCAACCTGGGCAGCCTGGGCATCATGCTTGGTGGGCTCTGCACGATGGCACCAGGGCGACGAGAAGAAATTGTAAACCTGGGTGGTAAATCCATTCTTGCAGGTACCATGGCCACCTGCCTTACCGGCGCTATCGTAGGCATTCTTTACACGTAAAACTGTTTCCATTCGTAGACAGCCAACGCTCAAGACAACACCCTGATACAAACGGCCTCTCCTGGTTAATCTTTACCCAAAATTTCACTATTGTTATTAATGGCTTAGAATGAATCCGTCATGTGTGCTGATGGCATACAACCTGCACGGAGTTCACTATGCTTGATTTATCAAATGGTCCTCGACACCTCGCCACAATCCATCATCGATTTACCGATGAAAGCCTGGATGACGATTTACACATCCGTGCCTTCAAAGCCTTTGATGCCAGCCAATATACCACCCGTGAACTTCACCGCGGACGCCGAGCTTGGGAGCTTCGCACACTCGATGAGTATCGTTCCCAGGTAGCTTTTACAGAAATGCTCTCGGAAATGACCGAAATCGGACTGCCCTTTGATATCCTCGGAGCTGGCATCCGCATTGTTCGTGACGAAGCTCGGCATGTTGAACTTTGCCGAAGAATGGTCATCGCTCTTGGGGGCGACGGCGTCATTAACAAAGAGCCAACCTTCGTCCGCTCGAATAAAAAGCTTTCACCACGAGAACGCATTTTACGATGCGCGATGGGTTCCCTTTGTATTGGTGAAACTATCTCAGTGAGGTTGCTTGCCGCAGTTCGTGATGAGGCCAAAGACCCTCTGGCCAGAAGCGTTTTACAACAGCTTGTCGAAGATGAGTCTATCCATAGCCGCTTCGGATGGCGCCTTATGGAACATCTTGCCCCCACGCTCACCGCTAAAGAGCACAAGGCTCTCACTAAGCTTCTCCCTCGGTACCTCAGGTCTGCAGAAAAGTCGGTAGAGAGTTCCGCCAAACCCGCCCCAACCACAGAGCGTCCATTGGTGACAGGACCAACCATGCCCTTTGGCTCACTGCCGGCTAAACAACGTCGGGGAATTTTTTACAAGAGCATCCAAGACGATGTGATTCGACGATTCGAAAAATCAGGATTTAAAGCGAATGAGGCTTGGGAGAAACGCCCACAGTCTTAACCATAAGAGGTTCATTATGAAAATTTTTAAATTAATTGTTTCAAGTATTTCTGTCGTTATTGCTGGAGGCCTTATTTTAGCGGGTTGCAGCGGTAATATCAGCATCTTAGCCATTGTGCTTGGCTACCTACTCGCCACAGGTGCCGCTTTCACACTCAGTGGTTGTGGTGACGAGGATACGGGACCCGAGATGGTCACCAACCCTGTCCCTCAAGACCTCGATGACGATGGGTTTAACGAATACGATGACTGCGATGACTCAGATGCCAACATCAATCCAGATGCCGCAGAGATCTGCGACGATGCAAAAGACAACGACTGTGACAACCAAATCGACACAGCCGACTTGGACTGCGAAGAAATCGTGACCAATCCCGCTCCAGAGGATTATGACGAAGACGGGTTTTACGATTACGAAGACTGTGATGACCGCAATGCCGATGCTAACCCAGATGAAGTTGAAGATTGCTCCGATGGTATCGACAACGACTGCGACGACCTAATCGACGAAGCCGATCCAGACTGCGAGGAAATCGTCATCAATCCGGGACCTGAAGATATTGATGGCGACGGATACGTTGGCGACGAGGATTGTCTCGAAGGAAATGCAGACGTGAACCCCGATGCGGTTGAAGACTGCTTCGACGGTATCGATAACGATTGTGATACCTTTACAGATGAGGCCGACGATGAGTGTCCAGAAATCGTTGTGAACCCAGCTCCCGATATTGATGGGGATGGTTACGTTGGTGATGAAGACTGCCTGGAAGGAAACCCTGACGTGAACCCCGATGCGCTCGAAGACTGCTTTGATGGCCTGGACAACAATTGCAACCAGCTGGTCGATATGGAGGATCCGGAGTGCGCCGATATCATTACCAATCCTGCTCCTGATGACTTCTAGGAAACCTTAGAGCACATTCTGATGCTCATCTCATCAACAACGTAGGCCGATGTAGGATATCCTACGAATTTCCAGAAGGACCAAAATCGGGTATACTCAAGAGTGGAAGGTTTCATCCTTGGAGGTACCCGAATGAAACGCTGCTTTGTTACTGGCTTCATCACCGCTCTCACCATGTCTCTCCTTCTGGGCATTGGCTGCTCCGGCGAGTCCGTGGAACTCAGTCATTTAGAACCGAGCCAAGTTGATGAGACACAGGCAGATTGGGTTCGTGTAGACGTAGGTCTCTCCACCTCTCACCCATATGAAAAAAACCAACTGGAAAATTGGGAACTCGAAGCACCAGAGCAAGCCCGTGGTATCCGGATTCACTTCAGCGAGTTTGAAACAGAACTCAACCAAGATTACTTCGTCCTGGGCGAGCATGTTTATCACGGTGACCTCGGAACCTTCACCACGAATGTAGCACCTGGTAACCTTGTACCTGTGCAGTTCTCCACCGATGCAAGCAACAACCTTTACGGCTATGATATCGATTACTACGAATACCTCATGCCGCACACTGCTTTAAAAGCTCATTCTACCCACGCAAAAATAACGACGTTGCGTTCAGACCGAGCAAGGCTAACTCTTGGCTTACCCCATCCGACACAACCAAAATTAAATACCCCGCTTATCCCCGCGTCCAACCGGTTTAAAGACTCACACTATGAAGAGCTTATTGAGCACGATTTGGTTTACCGCTGCTGGGCGTATATCTCTCTTGGCACCAGCGTACCGGGACCGCTCACGCTCACCATTGCTCCTACTTCACTCTTTACGCTCCATCACATTCAAGACGTCAATTCGAGCTATGCAAAAGCAGTCGACACTAAAAGTACATTCAATGGCAAAAGTATGACCATGCGCATGGACTTTAAGAACGTCGATATGGGGATTCATGTAGATGCGAAGGTAATGAAGACACGCACTTTCAAAACCGCAAACGGAATGCTCAAGGTCAGCACCAAGTCCATAAAGGGAGGGTTTGGAGCTTGGAAACTGACCCATTTTAATCATCCTCGTCAGCATGCGAAGACTGCTCCGCGAAAAATGAAATCAAAAACGCCTATCATCAAACTGAATAAATTTGATTCAATTTCTAAGTCGCTCAAGCATTCTACCTCCATTCAATTCAAATCCTTCCGAATCAAAAGTATTAAAATCTAATCACAACCAAGCCTCAGCAAGCGCTTGAATAGGCTTGTTCTTCACCCTCCTCTGGTGCAGTGTCTTTTTATGCACGCACTCACACTACTCGAAATTGGTAAGCCTTTTGAAATTCAACCACAGGTACTTCCTCAACTTGCTCCTGGCCACGCGCGGGTTCAAATCAAAGCGGCTGCGCTGAATCGGCGAGATTTCTGGATTACTCAGGGGCAATACCCTGGCATTGTTACGCCCATTGTTCTGGGAAGCGATGGATGTGGTGTTGTTGAGAGTGTTCATGGTAAGGCACGCGATTGGGTCAACAAAGAAGTCATCATCAACCCGAGCCTCGGCTGGGGTGATAATCCTGCCTACCAAAGCGACGACTTTTCAATCCTTGGCCTACCACAAAATGGAACGCTCGCATCTTTCGTGGATGTTCCCCTTGAGAACCTCTTTGAGAAACCAGCCCACCTCACACACGCCCAAGCAGCGGCACTGCCTCTGGCCGGCGTCACCGCTTGGCGGGCATTGGTCACCCGCGGCCGGTGCAAGTCTGGTGACACTGTACTTGTGTCGGGGATTGGAGGCGGTGTTGCCCTTTTCACGATGCAATTTGCCCTAAGCATGGGCTGCCAAGTCGTGGTGACCAGCAGCAACCCCGCTAAACTCGAAAAAGCTAAAGAGCTGGGTGCTCATGACGGTATTCTCTACACGGGAGAGAATTGGCGGAAGACGCTTTCTAAAAAATACCCTCAGGGGTTCGATGTGATTGTAGACGGAGCCGGGGGTGATGGCTTTGGAGACTTGGCGCGGCTACTCGCAAATGGTGGGCGCCTCGCTTTTTATGGCGGTACTCGTGGTAAGTGGCCGACTATCTTACCTCAGCATCTTTTCTTTAAGCAGGTTGATATTGTGGCCAGTACAATGGGTTCTCCTGAAGACTTTAAAGCGATGCTCAAACAAGTCTCTGAAAAAGAACTCGTACCCGTCGTCGATTCTGTCTTTGATTTAAAAGACAACGCGGAGGCGTTTAAAAAGCTTGAATCAAGTTCTCAATTTGGGAAAATTGTTTTATCCGTTTAAGCGTGTGAGACTCGGTTGCTACCGCCACAGACATCAGGCGAAGCTTGTAAATCGAACCGAACTCTTTCAAAAGCAGACCCTTCAACAACTTTTCCGTGCCCCGGATAAATCATGCGAGGCTCCATATCCAAAAGCTTTCTCGCGCTCGCCATAGCTCTCGGTAAATCTGCTGTATACACAGGGTGAGGGCCCTGAGGAGTGCCAAAACTGGTAGTGAGCGTATCACCCGTCATCAAGGCTCCGGTTTGAGTGTTCCATAGAGAAAGGCTACCTGGACTGTGACCGGGGGCATGGACAACTTGCCAATGAGACCCCATCACATTCTCTCCAGAATCCAAACTGCGAACATTCTTAAATGCAGGTGGGCTTAAAAAAGTGTCGTCCAGCTGCTCAAGCACTTTACCCATGATGCCTTTACCATAACCAGGCATCTCATATTGCCCCGCAAGATAAGGTACCTCTTCACGGTGCGCCAAAAGCTCGAGACCCATCGACTGCAGCGCCGCAGCACTGCCCGTATGGTCAATATGGTTGTGAGTGAGAACGATTCCGCGCAAGGTATTGCGCCCAATGCCTTCTGCACGAAGCCGCCATAATATCCATGGCCACATTGCCGGTAGGCCCGTATCCACAAGAAGGTGCCCGTGGGGGGTCGCAATCACAAAAATATTGATATGCGACCCCAAAAACGGGAGATGGATAACACGGTCGGCTTCAAGCAAAACGACTACCTTAGAAGCTGTAGGTCATACCCAGAGCGATATCCAGGGCATACCAATCATAATCAATGATGAACGGCGTCTGAGCCATTTGCATAGCTGCTTCTGCTGTAGCTGTCTCTTCAGCAGTCGTTGCGCTGTCTACGAGTTCTTGAGCACCTGCAAGAGCAGCATCGGCTGCCAATGTTCCGCGTAAATCACCGCTGCTCGTTGGTAAGTAACGAGCAAACGTGACACCAAGCGTAGCAGTCATGGATTCATTAATCTGCCAAGTTGCACCCGTTGCTACAGATACAGCATCGTTGTTCCAGAATAGGAAGCTAAGTGACTCATGTGTTGAGCCCATTTTCGCATACATGCCGCCCAGACTGACCAAGAAGTCATCTACGCTCACTTCAACAACGAGGCCAGTTTCCCAACCGTCGGTGTACAGGTCGCCTTTTGGGTTACCGAAGTTATCTGAAGACGGGCTCGGTTCAACGCCCCATTTAGCCATCTTGTTGAAGAAGTATGAAAAAGAGCCTTCAACACGAACCATATCATTGACGACGTAAGAGGCGCCCAAAGAGAGCTGAGCCGGGATATCCGTTCGGACAGTACCCTTATCAAAGTCGTTGCTTTCTAATTCATAGAGAAGACGAGATACATCGCGTACGCCTTCTTCATTTGCACAAATACCATCGTTGTTCGTTGATATATCTGCGCTACCATCTTCTAACTCAGCATACGCTGGGCAATCTGGGTAAGTACGTGTGAAATTCATATTCGTTTGGTGAATATATTGAACCGTTAAGTCCAAACCTTCGAGAGGAACAAAGTGCATGCTAATAAGTGGGCTAAAGCCAATAGCCGAGGCATCAGAGTTTACAGCAATATTCACGGGCTGGCTCAGTGCATATCCAGCGCTTGTTGGATCATTAGCAAACGCGTCCGCCAGGATGGTACCTGTCTCAGTGAGCTCAAATTTATAAGTTGCGTTACCCACAGTCTTCATTGAGCCCATGGTCACACGTCCACCTATGGAGAAAGAAAACCAATCTGTTGGAGCATAAGCTCCCGCCAGAGTAAGCCCGATAAACTGCGAGGTTCCCTTAACCGACGCTGGGCCATCTACCGTTGCACCGCTTGCAACTCCCGGAACCGCGCTGTTGGCAATATTCGCCACACGTCCACCATAGGCCGTAAATACAGGGTGACCATCTTTAAAGTGTTTGGAACCGCCGCCTGAGGGCACACCAAAATGCAAGCTTGCCGCGAAGTCTCCAAAACTGTAGACCGCTGAAATATTCGGATAGAGAAGGACCGGATCATTGGCTGCATAGTCAATGCCGTTGTTGGTCAATGTATCGCTCTTGATAATGAACTGATTACCAAACCCGAGATGCCAACCATCTTTCAAAAATGTTGTTCCCGCCGGATTGTAAACCGCAGCATCTACGTCTTTTGATGCAGACCGGTGAAGAGAACGGATGGCTTCCGCACTGTGATTTGTTCTATTACCAAGATTGCCCGCTAAAACATCGCCACACATCAGAAATGTGAGGCCTATAACTACCCATCGAAGATTCCGCATTTAAATTTCTCCACTGCGTGTTTATTGATCCGGACAGCTCTATTAGCTGTCTCATCGCACCGTCTGAGTACACTGTCACCCAGGTAAAATCATGGAATAATTGAAAGATTATTCCCCCGGTCAATCATCCCTCCATATTCTCTGCTTGCCAACCCTTGACGCAAGATAGCCAATTGGTAGACCGTCCTTGCCGCATCGCGTACTACACATCGGAAAGCTTGAGGTTGCTATGCACACTCTACCCCTGCAAGATATAATTCGCTCACAATTCCCAGGGCTTACGAGAAAATTGGGAGATAAAACCGTCGTATTTTTCGATGGTCCTGCTGGCTCCCAGGTTCCGCAAAGCGTCGCAGATGCGGTCAGCCATTATATGCTTCACACCAACGCCAATGGCGGTGGTTTCTTTGCCACAAGCCTTGAGAGTGATGCCCTGATGGAAGAGGCGCAAGTTGCCGCGGCTGGTTTTTTTGGAGCGTCAGATCCCCATGAAGTCATTTTTGGTCCCAATATGACCAGCCTCACTCTCAAATTGAGCCGCGCCTTAAAAACACAATGGCAACCAGGTGACGAAATTATCCTCAGTTCATCGGAGCACGATGCAAATTTTACTCCCTGGGTAAAAGCGGCAGAGTCAAAAGGCGTTGTGATCAAGACCATCCCGCTCAAACAAGAAAATTGTACGCTTGATCAAGAGGCCTACCTTGAACTTCTAGGCCCTAAAACGAAGCTGGTGGCCGTGGGTCTGGCTTCAAATGCTACAGGGACTATTCACCCCATTGCCAAAATGGCTCATGCTGCTCATCAGGTAGGTGCTCAATTTTTCGTGGACGCCGTTCATTATGCACCGCATGGGCTCATCGATATCGAAGAGCTTGGTTGCGACTTCCTCATCGCCTCCGCTTATAAGTTTTTTGGCCCGCATGTGGGTATGCTCTGGGGTAAACGACAACTCCTTGAAAATCTTCCTTCAGAAAAGCTCAGACCTTGCGACGACGGTCTTCCATGGAGCTTGATGTCTGGTACACCCAATCTAGAGGGTATTGCGGGCGTGAAAGCCGCCATAGAATACATCGCAAGCTTAAGTGGCTTAGCTTCAGAGGAGCCGCTTCGTGCTCATCTTAAAGCATCTTTCGCGGCCATCGAGTCACATGAGAAAAAACTCTTAGAGCGGCTCATGCTTGGACTGAAAGAAACCAAATTCAAAATTCTGGGTATTCAAGAAAAAGAACTGATGAATCAAAGAGTCCCAACGCTTTCATTGGTTCACCCGACCCAAACCACTGAGCGCGCCGCCAAGTACTTGGCCGAACAAGGCATCTTTACCTGGTCCGGTAATCATTACGCGGTGCCATTTACTGAAGCGATGGGTATTGAACCAGAGGGAACGCTTCGCGTGGGACTGCTCCACTACAATACGGAGCAAGAAGTTGACCGGTTGTTGGTAGCCCTCAAAGAGCTGGATAACGTTTAAGAAAAGCGCTCATCAAGTGCAATGATGGCTTCGGAAACTGTGCGGTGCACACTAAACCCACTGCCGACTTTATGGTTCTTAATTACAGACTCCAGTGAATCGGGGCCCACAATTCTTGGTTCAAGGCCGCGGCCCTCCGCCTCTTTCAGCGGACCCACAATGGCATCGATCAATCGGCTGGTTAACGGTGCCTTTGAAACATCAAAAACAACACAATCAAATTGAGCATCCGCTACTTGATTCACTGCTTTTCGCATCAACTCAGGCATCGGCTCAAAGTAAGTCATCTCTAAAGAGCCGCCCGGCTGTGGAGGCGACAACTCAATCACATAATCCTCAATGTCCAGAATCTTCGGTATCTCGGGATCTGTGTCCAATACGCCGCTTACCTGAGACTTGCTCAACGGTTTAAGTAGAAAGCCGTCAAACCCATCGGATACGCAGCGTGTACCAGGGTTGAGTTCACTTCTCAGATACACCACGTGAATCGAAGCGGAGGGTTGAACGGCCCGAAGCTCTTTGAGAAGGGGCAGCACATCAGTTGGCGGATGGAGAGACCCTAGAATAATTCGGTCAAAGCGCTGGTCGGCGCATATCCGCTCGGCATTGCGCTTACCGGAGCAACATTCCAAGTGAATATTCCCGGGAACCATCTTTCGGACTTCTTCAGCAACGCGTTCTCGACCCACAAATAGCGCGGCGAAGCTCATCGAGTTTTCTTGAACAGCTGGAGATGGCCCTCCCAACACAAAGGAAATCTTCGCTAAAAGCTCTTCTTTATTGATGGGTTTGACGATGAATTCATTCACCCCATGCTTCATGCAGCTGGCAATCACGGCAGACTGGGTAATACTCGTAATCAAGATAACTTTGGAGTCCATGCCCATCCGGCGCATTTGAGCCAACGTCGCCAGGCCATCCATACGTGGCATTACCATGTCGAGGAGAATCAAATCGGGTTCATTCGCGCTTAAAAACTGCAAGGCTTCCACACCGTCGCTGGCCATCGACGTGGCGTAGCCCTCCCCTTCGAGAATATCTGTAAACAGCTTTCTCGTGTGACGACTGTCGTCGACGATTAATATGTGTACCTTATCCGCCATGAACGAATCCGACTTAACTATATCTTGGGCCTTACAGCAAATTTAGACGTACTACCCGGTACGAATCCCTAAGCTTTAGTCTAACACGGATCCAATGGTATTCAACTTACTCTTATTTAAGCACTTGCGGTCTCTGCTAAATAGCGCTCGAGGCCCTCACTCAGCTGGCGGTGCAACTGAGTTCGAAGCTGGTCAGGATCGACAATCCCGGAGAGAGAGCCTACTTCCATCGCACGCTCAACCGAGTGGACAGCATCAAACTCAGCGGCCACTTTACCCTGAATCTCGGCTTCAACCTCTTTATGAAGTGCTGCAAACTCCGCCTGCTCTGAAGCAGTTCGGAGAGTTCGGTCGCTGAGTCTAGCGGTCGCTTCCTGGATACGTGCATCATCCCGAACACGTTTTTTCACCAAGCGAGGGAAAACAACTGCAGCAGCGGGACCACCGCCGATAACACTGGCATAGGAGCCTTTCACGGCCACCGCAGTAAGTCTGTCGTTAAGGGCTTGTGAGAAAACCACATAAGCCCCACCGTGGTAGCGAGAAATGACACAAAAGATAATCGGACCATCGAAGTTTACAACCGAACGTCCAATTTCTGCCCCGAACTCCAGCTGCTGACGCCGCATGGACTCCGGAGAACCGTCAAAACCGGACAAGTTGGCCAGGACCAAAACGGGCGAGACCCCACTGGCTGACTGAATCGCTCGAGCAACCTTGCGCGAAGACTGCGGAAAGAGCGTTCCACTGGTCCACTGATCCGGCCCATCAATCGGACGGCTTCCGCGGCGCTGAACGGCTTTTGACTCAATACCGATACAAGTCAGAGGACATCCACCAAGCTGGCCGTGGTAAACCACTGCACTTTCACCGCCATCTAGATCCTTCCAGCGCTCCAACG
>JABJBS010000402.1 GCA_018668695.1 Deltaproteobacteria bacterium | reverse complement strand
GGAGTTCTTACGATTGCCGGTACAGTCATGGGGGCCGCTAACAATCACAAAAAAGCACTCACCTATTTTGAACAAGCCAAGTCCGTCGGTACCAAACACAAAAATATGACTGCGATGATTCAGCTATCTGAAGCGGTTGCCTCTCACGCTATTGGCAAGGGAGATTGGGACCGAGCCAAAGAGGCCATTAGCCAAGCTTCGAAGCAACTCAAGAAACATGGTAGCCGGCAGGAACGCGACCGGATTTTATACGCTCGTGCTAACCTATCCCTATTAAAAGGTAAGTTCAGTGACGCACAGGATAGGTTTCAGCAATTGTCCGAGTTCGCGCGTCGTCACAAAGGCATGGGTATCGAAACCCGCGCCCTGTGTGGTTTGGCGCGTACGCATCTGGCTCTGGGCAACTATATAGATGCCGAGAAGTGCGTGATTCAAGCTACCAAGATCTTAGAGCTTGCACCCAACAAGTCTCTTGAGATTCTGTGCCTAGGGCTTCAAAGCACCTCACAGCTTCGCCAAGGCAATATCTCGTTGGCGACGGCCAATGTGAAACAAGCCGGAAAGCTTCTCAAACACAATACGATGTCTCATTACGACACCTCGTTCAGCCGCGTATTTACGGCTGAAGCTTGTATGGATTTAGCTCTATTGAGTAAGCACGGAAAAATAGACCATGCCAGTAAGCATGAGCAAAAAGCCAAACAAGCCTTAAGCTACCTCCATACGACTGCTCGGCAATGGCTCGTCCTCATGCCCGCTCTCAAGCGCCTGGAAGGTCACTGGGAACTGCTGCACGACAACTACAGTCAGGCTAGAAAAAACCTTGAAAAGAGTTTGGCCCTCTCGCGCCGGTTTGAAATGAGAATGGATGAAGCTCTCGCATTGATGGACTTAGGGCGCTGCCGCGGCGTTAGCCTTTCTCAGCAAAGGCAATATCTAACCACCAGCCAAAGCCTACTGACATTGCTCAATTGCCACAACCGGGCGCTAACTGCTCAGCGTGCTTTAGAGACCTTAAACGGATAGGCGTCACTTCGCTGCGTGATGGGAACGCCAATGCTCTGCGATATCAATTCGTCGACACACCCACACATCATCAAAGCTCTTCACGTATTCCATAAATTTGCGCAGCCCCTGAATACGGCCCGGGCGGCCCACTATTCGTCCATGTAAGCCCACCGACATCATGCGCGCGCTGTTCGCTCCCTCTTCATATAAGCAATCAAAGGCATCCTTGAGGTACGCAAAAAACTGATCTCCATTCCCAAATCCGGAAGCCGTCACAAATCGCATGTCGTTGGTATCTAGGGTGTATGGGACTATGAGGTGCTGCTCTTCCTCAACCTTCGTCCAATAGGGTAAGTCGTCCGCATAGCTATCGGCATCATAAGAAAAACCGCCCTCCTCCACGAGTAAACGGCGAGTATTGGGGCTTGGCTTACCTTGATAGAGTCCAAGTGGGCGTGTCCCGACCACTTCAGTATGAATCCGTACCGCTTCAGCTATATGACGGCGCTCCTCATCTTCGGGCATATCTTGGTAATCGATCCATCGCAGCCCGTGACTCGCCACTTCCCACCCAGCTTCAACCATCGCTCGGGCCGCATCTGGATTTTTTTGGAGAGCCAGTGCCACCGCAAACACAGTGCACGGTAATTCATACTCTTGGAAAAGTCTGTGGAGTCGCCAAAACCCGGCTCGGGAGCCATACTCGTAGAGAGACTCCATATTCATATGTCGTGCGTCGGGATAAGGCTTGGCACCGATTATGTCACTTAGCAGCCATTCCGAACAACTGTCTCCATCAAGGATACAGTGCTCTCCACCTTCTTCGTAGTTAATAACAAATTGTAATGCTAGGCGCGCCTTACCAGGCCATTGCGGCTTGGGCGGCTTAGCACCGTAACCTACGAGATCTCGTGTTTGTCCCATTTTCGCCATATTGCCCCTCCTCGCAGTAAGTCACCACTCGAAAGATACTTATGGCCAAAGAGAGCAACTCAAGCAAGCTTGGGCTTTAGTCGTCTAAAAAACCCTCTAGATTTTTGGCGCGAATAGGGTGACGTAAACGCGAGAGAGCCTTCGCTTCAATTTGGCGAATCCGCTCACGGGTTACGTCCAGACCTTCTCCTATTTCCTCAAGCGTATAATCACGCTCTTCACCCAATCCAAAACGCATTCGGATTATCGTTTCTTCTCGAGGAGAAAGTGAGGATAAAACATCCGTAATTTTGTCGGACAAATCGGAATGCTCGACCTCATGCATTGGATCATCGCTGGCACCGCTCGAGACGAAATCACCGAGAAAACAGTCACCTTCATCACCAACCGGTGCATCCAGCGAGAGCGGATCTTTAACAACGTTTTGAATCTTCTCAACACGCTCCAGTGGGATCCCAAGCTTCTTCGCAATGTCAGCTGACGTTACAGGACGTCCCAATTCACGCTCAAGATACCGCCGAGTTTGTCTCAGCCGATTGACACTCTCGTTCATATGAACAGGGACTCGGATGGTTCGTGCCTGATCAGCAAGAGCTCGGTTGATAGATTGCCGAATCCACCAAACCGCATAAGTCGCGAACTTATAGCCTCGCTTGTAGTCGAATTTCTCAATGGCTCTCATCAGCCCAAGGTTGCCCTCTTGGATAAGGTCGGCCATTTGCATACCGCCATTCTTGTAGCGACCAGCAATCTTGAGAACCAACCTTAGGTTCGACTTCACCAGCGTTGTGCGGTCCACTTCGATGGCTTGTTCAAATCCAACAATGGCTGTCCAAGCCTCACGCAGCTTCTCAACCGGCATCCCGCAAGACTGCTCAATACCGTGCAGACGTTTTTGGCACGATGCCACCCGCAGGCCAACTTCTCGTGTCGTAGCGCGGCTGCAACCGAGCTGCCGACTGGCCTTTGTAACGCCGTTGTTACCTTCTGCCACATACTGAGAAACTATATTGAGCTTATCAACATCGACATGGTGCTCGCTGGAGAGAGCTTCGTAGTCACGGTCGACACGTCGCACACGGTCCATGACCTGTTCGATATGACGCGCAAGCTCGTCAACAATTTCAGGTTTGAGGTTCAGAGCAATCAGACCTTGAGCTAGCTCAGTTTCGATTTCACGCCCGTCGCTCCCACTGCTCCATGCGGCTCTCAGTGCCTCAGCACGTTTTTCGACTGCCAGTATTTTCGATTTAAATGCAGCAATCCGAGGATCAGCTTCAGCGCAAGGTACTTCCGCGCTTTCGTCCGTATCAGCCTCGCCCTCACCCATGGCACCTGAAGAGGCTTGCTCAAACACATCCTCCGGCCTTAGCAGTCCATTTTGCAACTGCGCGGCAACTGATACGAGCCGGCGAACCGTGGTCGGTAACCCTAAGATACTCTCACTGCGGTTTTCCCGAGACTCTGAAATTTTTCGGGCTAAACAAAGCTCTTCTTCTCGCTCTAATACTGGCGACCCACGTGCCATTCTAAAAAATGAACGAACCGGATCGCGCCGGTTGGCAATCGCCAAGTCGCGCTCATTGGCTCCAATCGACTGCGCTCGTTTTGGTGCATTTTGGGACTCAGCCGAAGACGCACGGCCAGTGGATGCTCTCGTCTTTTTGGTTAATGAATCACTCTTGGTCGGCGAAGCAATATCCACGACCGGCTTTAAACGGCCTTTGGTGTGTTTCGGCAATCCAAATATATCTGAATTACTTCCCAGGTTGGCTGAGATCTCATCCAGCAAACTCGACACATTTGAATCATCCAACGTGAGCATGGGTATGTCACCAAGCTCTCTTTTTACTATCGTTCGCTTCCCCATAGCGAGTACTCCCTTCGGTGATACATGCAGACTAAAACCGCGCACCTCACCATTGGCGTCAACAGTATGTTCACGTAGACATTGCCGACGTGACGCAACTGCGGCGCATCGTGGTTTTGCTTGCCAAGCAGCCCCACGTAATACATCAATCGTTACCGATTCATTGAATGCTTACACCTTGAAAGAATCACTCTGCGGTGTAGCGTATTGAGACATTTATTCGTCTTCTTTTTGGCAAAACTTAAAGAAGAACTGTCCGAGCGAGTTAGACTCGCACACCTAGGTTCATTGTCAATATTGCGAACATCGCCCAAAACTAGAAAAATTTCTAAATGTAGGACATTGGAGCATACCTGCGCTGACGCCCCCACAAGCCTATTCCTGCTGTTTTTCAGAAAACCAGTTAGCTTAAAATTGGTTAAAACGGCTAGTTCAGGGCATGGGAGTAACAAATGGGCGGTTTTAATCACCACGTCCATTGATTCTATTTAATTAACGGGACGAATTGGGCCAAACGATCACCCGGCTGTGTTTTTTGCGGAAATTGGATTTCAACCACTTGGGAAAGCTCCAGTTTTCGAGCCTCTATCATCACCAACCGAGTTGTAAGCACTCCCAATTTTGTACTAGAGCCGTGTCATGAGTGACAAAACCACCATGCCCGACCAGCCGTGCCCATGCCAATCCGGCGATGGCTACGATCTGTGCTGCGCTCCATATATCAGCGGAGGAGAGGTTCCTCTTACCGCAGAAACGTTGATGCGCTCTCGGTATACAGCCTACACGCAAGAGAATTCAGCCTATCTCATTGCCACGTGGCATCCTGATACAGTCCCCGTAGATCTTAGCTTCGGTGGTAATACTGTAAACTGGAAAAGTCTTCGTATTCTATCTACCGAGCTCGGCCAGCACGACGATGAAGAAGGGCGTGTGGAGTTTGAAGCTCGATTTCAAGCGGGCAACCAAACCAGTCGTATGCGAGAAAACAGTCTTTTTAGGAAAGTAAACGGGCGCTGGGTTTATGTTGACGGCGAGGTAGACCGTGCTCCGAATAAAACTGTAGCCAGTCCGAAAAAAATTGGCCGCAATGAGCCCTGCACCTGCGGCAGCGGTAAAAAATTCAAGAAGTGCTGCGGTTAAAATCTCAACTAAAGCTCCAAGACGTGCCCATGGTATTGCGCCGACGTCTCCAAAAACGCTCTAACCAGCCTGGTTTGACGCCGGCTGGCCAAGCAAACAACGTGTTCTTGAGTTTGAATCTCAGCGCCTCGTATTTCAATAGCTCTCACACGGCTGTCGTTCCCTGTCTCGGGTAAACTCACAGCTCCCACGCCTAGGCCACTTGCCACAGACTCCTTGAGCGCCTCACGACTCCCCATCTCAAACACGTAAATGGGGTTAACACCGTGAGCCTTACAAACGCTATCAAACGCTTCTTGAGTACGGGAACCAGTCTCGCGCCGAATCATGGGATGGTCGTGGAGCTTTTTCAGCTCAATGAAGTCTTTCTTGGCGAAGGGATGAGCCGTGGGGACTAAAAGAGCAACGGGTTGCTTGCCACAGCTCAACGTAAAAACATCGGAACCAAATTCAGCTCCAGCCAGAACAGCGACATCAGCGTCAAACCGCCGGAGAGCTCGTTCAACAGTATGGCTGTTCCCGACGGTTAACCTGATACTCACGGCCGGGTACCGGCGATGAAACTCTGTGAGAATACCGATGCTATGAAATGGGCCATCCGCATAAATATTAAGCGTTCCGCGTATCTCCCCTGAGGCGGACGCCAAAAGCACCGCGGCTTCATCGTCCAAGGTTTGCATTTGAGCGGTCAGTTCAAAAAGCGCCTTCCCAGCTTCCGTCAGTACACAACCTCGATGGCTACGGTGAAAGAGCTCAACATCGTAATGGGATTCCAGTGCTTTAACCTGAGTGGTGACGGCAGGCTGAGTGATGTGAAGCATTTTTGCAGCGGCCGTAAAGGTACCCGCCTGCGCAACTGCATGAAATGAACGAAGTTGTGAGCTATTCATAACCTCAGATTATACCATCTATAATATTTATTAAATTGATTAATGACCCGTATTCTGTTTTTCGGCGCCCAGTGGAGGAAAAAATGATGCAAGCAATCGACCAATCAGTTCAAAGCCTGGTTCAACCACTTCAAGACTCCGTGGATGCTGAGTATATTGGAGAGGATATCTCGCAGCTTGAGCACGCCCTGCAGGCAGCCTATTGGGCGCAAAAAACCTCAGCACCCGCCGAGGTCGTTTTGGCCGCCCTCTTCCACGATGTTGGTCATCTTATCGCGCCCGAGGCTCCTCAAATGGACGGCTTGGGCGTGATGGACCACGAAACCATCGGTGCAAACTTTCTTATGCGTCATGGGTGCTCAAAGAGAATGGCAGATCTTGTGGCGGCCCATGTTGGTGCCAAGCGCTACCTTTGCCACCGTAAACCGGCTTATTTCCAGCGTCTCTCAGAGGCTTCAAAAGGTACACTTGAATTTCAAGGTGGCCCTATGAGCGAAGACGAAGCCATCGCCTTCGAAACATCGCCAGACTTTAAATACTTCCTAGCCATTCGCTCGTGGGATGAGATGGCCAAAGATCCAGACGCAGAAGTCCCCGA
The DNA here is from genome assembly GCA_018668695.1 of Deltaproteobacteria bacterium. Classification (NCBI taxonomy): domain Bacteria; kingdom Pseudomonadati; phylum Myxococcota; class Myxococcia; species Deltaproteobacteria bacterium. Next base: position 31,524 of record JABJBS010000402.1, on the reverse strand, counting down.
CCTCGAGAGCTATATCCCCATGCTCAAGCAACACATTCAAAGCAACACGCAATCTACAGGAGCCCAGTCATGTTGAATTACAATCTAAGCGGAGAAGAAATCGCATCTTGGGAAAAGAACCATTATCTCGTTTTGCGTAACCCGCTTCCGCGGCACAGCGTCGAAGAGCTCAAGAACTGGGTCACAGATTTATTCTCGTGGCCCGACACTCCCGGTAAGTGGATGAAGTATTACGAGAAATCTAACCTGACTCACGAACAACTCTTATGCCGCGTTGAGAACTTTATTCCCTACCATCATAACTTACGGGACTTTATCTGCTCCGAAACAATATTCTCAATCTTGGAACAGCTCATGGGCGAACCGGCGGTTCTCTTTAAAGAGAAAATCAACGCAAAACTCGGCGGTGGTTCAGGGTTTGGTGCTCACCAAGACGCACCTGCCTTTATTACCTTTGGTCAAAAATATCACATCACCATGATGGTAGCGGTCGATGATGCCACGGTCGAAAATGGTTGTATGGAATTCTCAGATCCTGTCGATGTCTATAATACTCTGCCACAAGGCAACGGTGGTACCATCGCAGAAGACGTGGAAGCTTCACTGCCCTGGCGAAATCTGGAGGCCAAAGCCGGTGATATTGTATTTTTTAATTCATACATTCCGCACCGCTCACCTTCAAATACAAGCAGTAAATCTCGCCGCGCGATGTACATCACTTACAACCGTAAGTCAGAGGGAGAACGGCGCAGCGACTATTTCGACGATAAGCGTCGAAGCTTTCCGCAGCCTTGCGAGCGTGTTGATGGTGTGGATTACAGCGCAAAAGAATCCCTGTATAACCTAGGGAATCCAATCGCGAATTAAGAGATGGGTCTAAGGCAGCCCGTAAATGGGCCACAGGTCTACAAGCAGACGTACTCCGCAACGACTCAGTCGAGACCGGGATACCGAACCACAAAGCCAGTGGTACCTTTAAACTTGTACGCACTCGAAAACATTCGGCAACGGCCATCCACTAAATTCATATCGGCATTGTCTTCAAAGATGGGTCGGACAAGCTCAGCTTCTTGGCTGGCATCGCTTGCGAGTAAAACACCAAGAACGTAGTCCACATCGACATAACCGCCGACCATACCCTCAAAGGTTCCATCTTCATTGATCTTAAACCGAATGCGTCCTTCAGAAACGTTGACTGGAAACTGCACTTCCAAGATGTCGATCGGCACCTGAAACTCAACCGGACCCGCCTCAACAACGCCATCGATAATCTTAACGTTCTTAACAGTTGATGACGCAAACTCATGGTCGAAGTCATAGGTCTGATTCGGTGATATCAGGCCACGTGTTCCAATCAGCGGTTTAAGCTGACCACGGAATAAATGCAGCTGCACATCATCATCGTTCACCAAGTCGTCAACGCCGGTCAATTCCACCATCATCAGAAAGCGGCCTTCATTGATGGACCCCTGAATAAGGCCCCGAACTGCCTCACCAACCAGAGGCTCTATATCGCCCCAAACCTTCGCCAGCTGGTTGTCAATTCCAGTCTCACCCTCGGGGGAAGTGTAATCTCGGGAGTAACAAGTTGCCTGGTCACGGTTTGTTGAAACTTCACCATCGAGGTCAAAGCCGTCGGCGATTCCGAACTCTTCCTCACCAAAGAAGTCGAACTCTCTCATGACGTTGGCGTGTGATTTCTCATAAACATAGCCATCATGGGTAAATAAGAAATCCATGACGCCGTCGCCACAAGCTGGCAACGCAAACAAAGTAATTAAACCTAGGATTGCAATAATCTTCTTCATGCTTCAATCACTCCCAAACCTTGGGTTACTTTTCCTTCACCAACACCAAACTCTGAAACAGGTGCACCCATCGCATTCAGAACCGAGAACGGGATCATACTTGCGTTTTCTTTGGTTCCCGAACGGTAGTGAAATCCTGTTTGGATTCTACCGCCAGCCTTGCCCGCCAACACCAGTGGGAATTCATCAATCTGATGGGTCCGTGGACTTGATACATCCGAGGATCCCAGAATCAAACAATTATCCAATAGAGTTCCATCACCTTCAGGAATCGATTTTAGATTGTCTAAGAAGTAACGGAAATCTTCCATGATGCTCAAGATAATTCCTTGAACCTGCGGCATGTCACCGGGCTCATCGTGTGTGAGCTGATGGTGCCCTGCTGTTGTGTTCGGATAGAGAGCGTTGCTCAGCGGGTCACTGTACCAGTAACTTAGAACGCGGGTCATATCGCACGCATAAGCCATCGTTGCGAGGTCAGACATGGCACGAGATCGAGCACTCATTTGTGGTCTACCATCGATATCTGGCATCGCCTGAGGCTCTTCTGGCTTCATGCAAGCGGCTAAGTTTGGCGGAGCTGCCTCAATTCGAGCAATACGCAGCTCAAGGTCTCTTACAGCATCTAAGTGCTGGTCCAGACGCCACTGATCACCCGTGCCAAGCTTTTGCTTCAATCGGCCAACATCTCCCATGACCGCGTCCAAAACACTTCGTCGTAGACTAAGTTTCGGGTCGATAATCGGCTCGTCACCGGGTGCTCGAAACTCCGCACCAAATAGCCGCTCAAAGAGAGCTGCCGGAGAATATTCCGCCGCGTTTCGCGAGTTGACGCCGTTGAACGATAGCCCTTTAACACCTGGCTCCACGCCCAGCTCAACTGAGCGAAAACGGGTATCACCGCCAATTTGTTGAGCGAGAATCTGATCAATGCTCACGCTTGAAAACGTCCAGTTCTCGTCATCATGAACAATGGCCTCACTGCCGCTAAAGATGCCGGCCGCCCCTGTACCATGCGCTAAAATATTGGAGAGCTTAACTTCCATACCCGTCAAAATCGTAACGTCTGCCTTGAGTGACTCCAAGGGTTGGAGTTGTAGGGTTGGAGTCCAATCTGCGCCTTCTTCTGACGGGACCCAATATGGGCTCTGAACACCATTGCCCCAGAAGAAAGAACCGTAGCGAAGCGGGAAGGAACTTTCGGCATAGGCTGTCCCGTTCACGTTCATAAATGCTTCCAACGGAGGCAGGCCAACGGCAACCGCGGCGCCGCCTAGCATTCCTTTTAAGAAGGTGCGTCTATTGAGTGGTTTAATATTCATCGTGCTGCCTCCTCGATCAATGATCCGGCATTTTCAAAAAGAGGGCTCATGATGATTTCCATCATCAGTGGTTTCACGCGGTAACCGTGAAACTCAAATCGGTCTTGTAAGCTGCGAAGAACCGCGCGCTCTTCATTACTCTCGAAGCGTCCCATCGCATAACGAGACATGCGCTGAACGAGGCACTTGGCTAAGCTGGGATGCTCACCCACTGCCGTGCCTAATCCTACAGGGTTCTCGAAAAGAACTCCGTCGAGGTCACCCGAGGCATCAATGTTTGCCCCATTGTCGGTGTCACGCCATCGTCCGATACTGTCGAAATTCTCAAGACCCAGACCGATAGGATCCGTCATAATGTGGCATGCCGCGCACGAAGGGTTTTCGAGGTGCTCGGCAACTCTGTCACGTAGCGTCAGCGTGTTCCCGGATGGCTCTGGGATAGAAGTGTCTACATCCACTGGTGGGGCTGGAATACTCTGGCAAAGTAAAATCGTTCGAACAGCCTTTCCTCGCAGCGTCGCCGATGAGGAAACCTGATGGGCATGACCTGCCAAAAATGAAACATGCCCTAAAATCCCTGTACGTGGGCCGTCCTGTGGCATGAGGGTATAAGCGAATCCGTCTGGACTTGGAGCCGGTATATTGTAAATCGCCGCCAGTCGCGGATTCACAAAGGTTTCACGGGTGGTTAATAGTTCACGGTAATCACCCTCTAAATCAAAAACCAGATAATCGATAAGTTGGAGCGTTTCCTCTGCGGCATCTTTACCGAGTTCATCGTTGAACTGCTCAAAGATGGTGGGGTCCTTAGACAAGTGTTCCAATTCGTAAAGCTGAAGGAACTCGCTGAAGAAGTTTCGAACACCTTCTCGTGCTCGGTCAGAATCCAGTAAACGGGTTGCATGAGCGAAAAGCCCTTCACGGGTTAGAAGCTCGCCACTTTCGCCGGCGCTCAATAGCTCATGGTCCGGCGTCGAGTTCCACAAAAAGAAACTGAGGCGCGCTGCCATGTCTGTGCCGGTGAATGCACGACCCGAGACTGAAGATGCATCATCTATCCCCGCTTCAATTCGGTATAAAAAGTTGGGAGACTGCAATAAACCAGCGATTGCAAACTCGAGCCCGTCGTAGAAGTCGCCCAGGACTGCGGCTGATTGCCCCGCAACGAGGACCAAAGCTTGCGACTCCTCATCAGTTAAGCTTCGTCGCCAAAGTAGACGGCCTAAGCTCTCGATTGTTTGCAGAGCGCACTCATCATCCACTGTTGCCGATGGCGAACAAGGAACAAGGCGCGCCTTCAATACATCCGTATCCAATGCTTGCTCTGACAAACCGTAAGCAGCATCTTCAATCGACTCAACGCCGCGAGCGCTAAAAGCAGTTTGAGAGGCGCCCACCGATAAGAGACCACCTAAGCTGGTGTCTGGCTCAGAGAATTTTGGAACAACCACATCACTGCCAAAAACATCGGTAACGCTGTTAACAAACTGAGCTTGCGTTAAACGACGCATCGCAACTTCACCCGGCAGGGCTTGTGCATAGTCTGAACCCGGGGCCAAATCAGTTAACTCAATGGATCCCACAGTGCCGTCGGCACTCTCCTCGCATGCGAGCAGGTGAGCTGCCATGAATGCCAATAGAAACACCCAAGGTGCTCGTGTTGGCTTCGCTCTGAACCGAAATCTAGTCATAAGTCGTTGCCTCGTTTAAATATTAGGTCCGCGAAAGCAAGTAAGCCCTTCGCTATTCGCTTCCCTTAGACAACCGTTGCTTAGATTGACAAGGACAAACCAATCATCTGGCAACACCATTAATCATCCACGGGGTAGGATTATTCTCATTTTGAGATTTAATAATTTTATTCGACTTAGATAAAATGTAGAAAGAGATCAAAACCAGGTTCCCAAACGGGCTGACTCATCTAAAAATTACGTCGTAACTACAATAGGTTAGTGCGGATCAAAGATTTAAGTCAGCGGTTGATTAATCGATTGGCCACGAAAAAATCTAGCGATGAGACTGCCCTGTATTCCCCCAAAGCGGCCGAAAAAAAGCAACATTAGCGGCTGGGTAGAAAGATGAATCCTCCAAAGTTTCTCAACAAGTTTTCCGATCAGTTGAGAGGAAATTTTTCTTTTTCCGTTCAGACACAAGACTTCGAGGACAGCTCAAAATTCTTATTAATATTAGCCACTTAAGACCTATTCGATGCTGACTTCATCGAGCATCAGTGAAATCTTACAAGATGCCAGCGGCTCGCACCGGTTTCGGAAGCCGTGTTACGGTATGCTGCGTCATAAATTTAGAACGCCTAAGAGGAGCCGGTAAGCCTATGACAACTATCGACAGCAGCGACCTATTATTACAACGTGCATACCATTGGGAAAAGACCTCACCAGAGGCAACATACCTCACCCAACCCATGGGCGGTGACCACATCGACAAACTGAGTTGGTCAAGAGTTCTCGATGAAGCCCGGCGCATGGCCGCGTATATACAGGCCCAAGGCTTCGAACCCGGCTCTAATATCGCAGTCCTCTCGAAAAACTGTGCGCAATTCATCATGACAGATTTGGCGATCTGGATGGCCGGTCACACGTCCGTTGCACTCTATCCAACGCTCAACGCTGATTCAGTGCAATATATTCTCGAGCATTCTGAAGCGAAGATGCTTTTTGTTGGTAAACTCGACACCTGGAATGAAATGAAGCCTGGTGTACCTGAGGGCCTTCTACAAGTATCTTACCCGCTCAGTCCCAAAAACGATTTCCCAACTTGGAACACCATTATTAAGGAACAGGCTCCTATCGAAGGCAGCCCGGTGCGAGAGGGAAAAGACCTCGCAATTATAGTTTATACCTCGGGCTCTACCGGCAAACCCAAAGGGGTTATGCAGAGCTTTAATGCAATGGCTACTTCCGTGCGCGGGCTTGAAAAAGTTCTAAACAGCAGCCCGATGGATAGAATTCTATCCTATTTGCCACTTGCTCATGTCATGGAACGATTCCTCGTTGAGTCTCTAACTCTGCGTTGCGGCTTTCAGGTATTTTTTGCGGAGTCACTGGATACATTTGTAAGTGACCTACAACGAGCACAACCCACCCTCTTTGTTTCGGTGCCGCGGCTCTGGTTGAAGTTTCAATTGGGCGTATTCCAAAAGATGCCCCAAAACCGTCTCAAGTGGCTTCTAAAGATTCCGGTCATCAACAAGGTTATCAAGAAGAAAATCCTCACAGGCCTCGGTCTTCAGAACGTTCGGTTTGCCGGCAGCGGGTCGGCTCCGATTCCGGGTGAGCTTATTGCCTGGTACAAGAACCTCGGCCTTGAACTCCTCGAGGGTTACGGAATGAGTGAGAACTTCTCATATTCACACATCTCTATGCCCGGTAAGACCAAGGTTGGTTATGTTGGCAACCCATATCCTGGCGTCGAACAGCGCATCAGTGAAGAAGGTGAAATTCTCGTTAAGAGTCCATCTATCATGCTCGGCTACTACAAGCAGCCAGAGCTTACCGCTGAATGTTTTACGGAAGATGAATTCTTAAAAACAGGCGACCGCGGTGAAATTGATGCAAATGGTACCCTTAAAATTACGGGCCGTGTGAAAGAGCTCTTTAAGACGAGTAAAGGCAAATACATCGCACCCGCCCCCATTGAGAACATCATCAACAACGACAGCCGAATTGAGTTGTCGATGGTAAGCGGCTCCGGAAATCCACAGGCCCACGCAGTGGTTCAGCTGGCCGAAGACATTCGTCCTAAGCTTGGCGATGCATCGGTACGCAAGGAAGTAGAGTCTGCGTTGCAGTCACTTCTTCAAAAAGTAAACACGAGTGTTGATCACCATGAAAACCTTGAGTTCATTGTTGTCTCGAAGAGCGAATGGACCATCGAGTCAGGTGCCCTGACACCGACCATGAAAATCAAGCGTAATACCTTGGAAGATCTCTACCAGCCCAAGTGGGAAAACTGGTACGACTCAAAGCAAAAAGTCATCTGGGAAGATTGATTTAGGAACATCCGGTTTAGATAGCCCACGGCTTAACCGGTCCCCTTTTAGCATGGAAGCTATGAATTAAATTGAGCGACCCTGTCTGTGATGTATGCCAGCGCGCGATGCCTGCCCATGAAGAAGGTGTCCATCTTGGATCACAATCCTCTGGTCCATATTACTCCTGTATTACTTGTTTCAATAAAGAAGTCGCCGAAGGTGCAGGAATTCCTTTTGAAACTCCCACCTTCAGCCCGGTCACGCTAACCGATGGGCAAGGCAATCCACACGTTTTCCATTTCCTCACGCGGTTATGTCCAGCCGGAGTTTTAATCGAGGCTTATGAAGTCATCGGCGGCTTGAGAGCCGGCTATGAATTTAGATACCTTTGTGAAAATCCGCTCGTGGAATCCCTGCATTTACTCCAAACAGTTTTGGATAGAGCCAATCGAATGCTCGCTCAAAAACACGTCGATCAAACCGCAAGAGGAGCACGGCTTACAGAATCTAAATCACTCAAGGGGCGCATCATCTGTGACCCCAGCGATGCAAATCCTGAAGGCATGCCGGCGTTTGTTATCGACGGGGTCCGCTATAGCTGGAGTGAAGTGGGTAAGCTGCTCTTAGGCCAGGACGGTTTTCAATTTAAGCTTGAGATTAAAGATCCAGTAGACGATATCAGCTAATAGGCTCACGCATCCGGCTATTGGACTTAGCTCTTCAAACCAATTACGGAAAATGGTGAGTTGTAAGCACATTTTACAACTTCATGTGAAATTCCTCTTTTGAATTTCCACCCGATGACACAATAACACTCTCTGTGATTACCACCGAGGGAGTTCCCATGCGTTTTTCGCGCCACATCAAGAAGTTCTCAATGCTAGCGGCTTTGTCTGTTACTCTATCCGGCTGTGGCACCGAAAGCCCCGCTGAGGAACTTCAAGCATCCGGCACCTTTGAAGCATTGACTTACAATGTTGCTGGCCTTCCTCAGGGCATTTCAGATTCCAACCCCGAAGAATTCATGCCGATGATAAGCCCGCTGCTTAATGCGTATGACTTGGTGCTGGTGCAGGAAGACTTTGTTTATCACCGAGACCTCAAACGTGATACGACCCACCCCTACCAGTCCACTCCCAAAGACCCCGATGACCGCTTAATTGCCGATGGTCTTAACCGTTTCAGCCATTTTACATTCGACACCCTGCAGCGGCAGCAGTGGACTGAATGTTACGGCGCGATGGACGGAGGTACCATCACCGGTGCTGCTGATTGCCTGGCTGAAAAAGGGTTCTCGATGGCACGAACCACTTTTGCACCGGGAATCGTTGTAGACATTTATAACCATCATGCTGAGGCCGGAGGCGGAGAAGACGATGCTCAAGCCCGCGCAACAGGCTATGCCGAATTTACTCAGTTCATCCAAGCCAACTCCGCAGGCAACGCGGTTATCATAGCTGGAGACACCAACCTTCACCGTAACGACCCGGTAGATGGCCCACTGCTCGAGGGCTTTCAATCAACCAATGAGTTAACAGATGCCTGCCAGTTTCTTGAATGTGGTACAGAGTCAATCGACCGATTCTTATTTCGCAACAGCGACACCGTTGAGCTCACGCCACTGACTTGGCGGTATGCTGATGAGTTTGTCACAAGTGAAGGCGACCGTCTTTCTGACCACTATGCTGTTCATGTAGGATTTCGGTGGGACCGCCTGGGCACCAGTGCTGACTAAAAAAGAGTGAAAGAGCCTGTATACTTTGCCCGGTGTATTTAATCCAAGCTCTTCCACTCTCGATCTTTCGTTCTATAATACGGCCGGCAGCCATTGCTTGCGTATCCTGAGCACCAGGCCCCAGAACAACACAACCCAAACCGGCATCATGTTCTGCGAAGCTCGTACCGATGCACACCCACCCTCCAAAGTCTCGGCACTTAGGACTGTGCTGGAGTCAACCGCGAGTTCCAATTTAGGAATCAAGGTACCATCGCCAACACAGCGCTGGCGAATTCCTCTAACGCAAGCTTCTCTCATTGTCTCATCAAGCCATTCGAAAAAGATGTCTGTTCGAGTTTCCACCCCACCCTTCGTGCAATCACCCCAGTCGTATCCTCGGCTGGTCACGCCAATCACAACGGGCCTATTGTCCCCAAGTTCAAGAAATGTCGGACCACCTGAGTCGCCGAAACATTGCTGCGGCAGAGATGGGTCACTGCCTACCTTGATTTCACCATAGCCAACTTCTGTCATGATGCTCTGCGCCGACACTTTATATCCCGACTCTCCGTGACCAGGTGTGGCTGAACGTTGTCCGAATCCAACAATGGTCACAGGCGTACCTGCCTTCAAGAGGTCGGACTGCCTGGGTTGTAAAACTCGAGATGGGGCTACATTGCTAATCTTCTCTGCCAGATAAACAAGGGCGATGTCTGCAGCATCACTTAAACCCTTGAGTCCTAGAGCGAAATAAAATGAATTCTCACAGGCTATATAACTTAGCTCCCGTAGGTGCCGGCAGTCCTCCGTATACTCAAACCAAAGTTCTTCAATACACATTTCCATATTTACGCTCGGTTGGTTTGAGCAAACTTTAACATCGCTGCAAAGGCGCTCGTCCACCTCGTCTTTTGGCACATTACACGCGGGCATTCGTTCGGGCGGAAGTATTGTATTGGCTATGTAGTTGGGGTGTATTTCGTAACTACTAAACTGCGACTCGTTCATATTGTTCTGAGAACCAACATCCCCCGTCATAACAAACGAAACCGTTTTACCCTCTGCCCTTAAGTTCGGAATCATCTCAGCGCAGTGCGCCGCAGTTAAAACAACATCGTCAGCAATCAGAGTGCCTGTACAAAACAAATGCTGGCCTTCATGATCTCGGTACACCAACGCTCCAACCGATGGATGACTCTCAGCATCAATCGTTTCTCCATCAATGATGGCCAACTCTTTACGCGCACTGGAGTAGTTCGAAACGTCGAATGATTCATCAGATCCACAACCAACGATGCACATGATTAACGTAGAAACCAGCAAGGTTTTCATCCCCGTTTTCATTTCTTCCGCTCGTTGACCGCTCATTGGTTTCATCCCCCAGACGAATTATGTGCTCCTCTAAATAGGTGCAGTGATTGTGCCAAAAGTTCGGTTCCCGGAAGCAACCAGAAAGGACAACCATTCCAATCAATTACAAATAGAATGAAAACCATTGGATCAACTCAGTCAGGCAGAATATAAAATAATCAAGACTGAAAATGTGAGATGTCTCACATTGATACATTTTCAAATCGGCTTTCTTAAGCGCGAGGCGTGACATATTGCAGTAAAGTGTGAGCCTGCTCACACCATGAGAGTCTATGTTCACCTCCCAAAATGAGAAATCGTCAATTTCCCAACACTTTTCAGGAAACCTGACAGGCTTAGGAATCTTTGGGGCAGGCTCCGTGGTTGAAGCGAGCCCCGAGCGCTTGCCTCAACCCTTCTGGAGACCTCTATTCGAGGGGACGGGCTTCCAAGGCGCTCGGCAACCGAATGCCTCTCCGTGCAATGTCCACCGATTGCATCAGGATCGAGCCGAGCACAGGCTGTTTTCTGAGTTCACGGGCACTTTCCAACACGAAGCCTAAGGGAGAACTAAGCGTCTAATATTATTGAATTAAATACCAAGTCACTTTTTCACCAAATCTATTCTCAGCCTCTCAAATCACCCTGGTATGCGCCCACTGCATAGGTCGCATGCAGATCGATCAATTGTTCATTTGGGGTTCAGAAGCCCATGCTCGCCTCACTTCAGTAACCGCTCACTTTGTCATGCCTTTCGACACGGTCTCGGTGACCCCCAAGAGCAAGGGGTCATTCACCGATACTCCCTACCGGGTCGATGTTTTGGAGAACGCGATATGCCCCGCTTTGCTATGCTTACCCCTGTTTACGCAATCGTCTTGATGAGCCTTGGACTCTTTGGCTGCAGTCAGCCCGAAGTTCTTATGGGCATTCCCGAATCACTGGATGCCAGTGCCTGGAACGGGACCATGCAAGATGCTTACGAATCACCCCAGTTGGTTGAGATTAACCTAGGTGACGTAAACGCCGGAGCAACCTTTACTGCATGGTTCAAACTTAAGAACGATGGTCAAAGCCCGATTGAAGTCCATTCGATTCAATACAACCTGGAAAATCAAAGCGGAGACCGCTGGGAACTCATGCAATGGCTTCCGGGAGGCGAGTGGAACAATCGAACGGGTCTTACACTTCCCCTAACCCTTGCTCCCGACCAAGACTTGATACTCGGTATACCCTTCACTGCTATCCAAGAGGGTGGAGCTCAAACTGATATTAGAGTTAATGCAGGGTTTCAAACTGAGAAATTACTAAGAGTAAGTGCAAATGCGGTCTCGGCCGGTCAGCCGGATATCAGCGTTAGCTTCGGAGACCTTCCTGGAACAACCATCGAAACGTCCTGTGTCCAAGGCGTATGCTCTACACCCGACAACACACCTCTCGTGGTTGGAAGTTTCGAGGCCAACACCCCCGTCAGTGTTGCCATGCATATTCGCAATATGGCTCAGTGCCCAGTTCTCACCGGCAATACAAGCTGCACAACCTGTGCACTACGCGTTGAAAGTAACGACGGCTCCCGCGGTATCTCCCTGAGTAACGGCAGCCTCACCGACGGTAGCTTTAACATCACCGCAAACGATGCATCGATCATGGTGCCTCAAGCAGACACATCATGCGATGACAATGGCGTTTACTCTTTCACCATGAACGTTGCCCCGTCCGAAGCGGGAACCTACAGCACAAGCCTTTTCATCGATTCAAACGACCCAGATGAGGCGCGCATCGAAATTCCGCTTATGGTTCGATTCACCGACGTCATCGTACCTGGAATGGATCCCGATATTGAGGTTAGAGCCGGTTCGGTAAGCGGTCCTATCGTCGCAACAGAATGTGCCAACGGCAACTGTATGCTCAACGGCGGCCTTGCCATCGACCTCGGTAACATGGCACCCAATGAAGAACTTAGCATCGATGTAGGCATTGAGAACCTCGTGGATTGTCCAAGCGAGGTCTCATGCGATGATTGTGCTCTCGACATCACTGGATTGTCAGTAACTGCGGCCGACCAAGGAGCAGACTGGGAAGCCGTTATTCCTTTCTCGAGTAATACGCTTCACCCAAACCGCCCCGACTGTACATTACCATCCTCTAAAACCCTAAGCGTTCAGGTTTCTGCTACACAGCCTGGTAACTACAATGCAAGCCTCCACGTTACATCCAATGATCCGGATGAGACCCAGATTGAGATTCCGTTGACTATGGCCGTTGTGGAGCAGGGTCAGCCTGAGATTGAAGTTGAATTCGAAGGCATGGTTGGTCCGATCGTTGGAACCGACTGCAGCAGTGGAATCTGTAGACTCGGCTCTCAAGCTGCACCTATTTATCTTGGCCACATTCTACCTGGTGCGAACCAAACGACTCAGCTCTATATCCGTAACAAATCAGAATGTGATTCCAGCTGCAACAGCTGCAGCCTGAACCTTAGCAACGGGGTAACATTCGCAAACGGACAAACAAGCCAGAGTTCATTCTCAATGGCCAACTCGGCGAGTTCCGCACTCAGCATCGCTCCCGCCAATCCAAGTTGCGGTGAAAACGGGATTTGGAGCACCGCGGTTCAATTCGCCCCTGGTGCAGATGGTAATTACGCAGCCAAACTGGTTGTTGACTCCAACGACTCTGACGAAGCTCGTATTGAAATCTTCATAGCCGCCAGTGCAGGACCTGAGCCTGTGGCGATAGCAAGTTCAGGACCATGCACCAGCGCCGTTGGATACCAGGCAACATGCAACAACGATGAGAACATTGACCCAATGGAAAGTGTTCGACTTGACGGCTCTCAAAGCTTTGACCCATCAGGGTTAGACCTAAGTCGCTACATCTGGACAGTAGAACTTGCCCCAACGGGAAGTCAGCGAACCAGCGGAGAAGTGTTGGACACTTGCTACACCGCTTGGGAATCGAACTGTGAAATCTACGAAGGGATGCTCGCGGATTTACCGGGGCAATACAGAGTATGCCTGACCGTGGAAAATGAAGAAGGCGTGCAAAGTTTGGATACTGCAGCGTCATGCACAACCTTCAACGTTCTCCCTTCAAGTCATCTCCATGTTCAGCTTACGTGGTCTGAGCTTGATGATGCTGACCAAGATCTTCACTTAGTTTATGTAGAAAATGACCCTCGCGTGTGTAATCAACAATCAGATTGTCACTGGCGCAATTGTAAGCCAGACGCAGCCTACGATGCGCCGCAATGGTTCAACCAGGATGGATCAGGCGAAGGCGCCAACCCGCGGTTAGATGTAGATAGCACCAGCGGGACCAAGCACGAGAACATCAACATCGATTCACCCCGCGCCGGTACCTACGCCGTCTATGTACATTATTACGAATGGACAGACCGCATCGAAGGTCCAAGTGAAGTAAACGTCACAATTTGGCTCGGCGGTGTTGAAGTATTTAGCAGCTCTCGCATTCTTTCATCCTCCAACGCGATTTGGCGCGTGGGTGATATTACCTGGAATCAAAATGGTTCACTAAGTGGTGCTGGTAACTTTCAGACGTTTGACCCGTATAATATTGGCAGCGTCGGTTCTGTAGAATACGAAGCTGGTCTCTCCGCTGGCAGCAACGCAAGCACTTACTACTGTTCATCGATACAAGGCGGCTGGGAATTCCCAGAGTAAGCACTGAAGTATGAGTGGCTGAGGTCTTTCGTATCTCAGTCACTCATGTGCTTTGCTCACACCTCTGTGTGACAAAACTCGGCGACAAAATCATTGGCGGGATTCGCACGTAAATCATCTAAGCTCCCGCGCTGCACGATGCGCCCCTTCTCCAAGACAATAACCGTCGCCTCCAAAGCCACCACATCTCTAATATCATGCGTCACAATGATGGTCGGGGTCTCCGAGTTCGAAAGATGCTGAGCGAGGTGAGCTCGCAGAGAACGACGTGCTGATACATCCAGAGCCGAGAGCGGCTCATCCAAAAGCAGCAGATCAGGCTCAGTAATAAGCGCTCGGGCCAAGGCAATGCGCTGCTTCTCGCCACCGGAGAGTGTTGAAGGCCAGCGATTGGACAATTCAGTACCGTTGATTTGCTCAAGCTGCTTTGATGCAAGCGAGCGGCGCGCTTCCCGAGAGAGCTTTGCACTTAAGCCAAACGCCACATTATCAATCACGCGCAGATGCGGAAACAGCCCAAAGCCCTGAGGCACGTAACCCACTTTGCGCTGCTCTGGAGCTCTGTCAATTTCACTTTGTGAATCGAAGAGAACGTTATCACCAATTTGAAACCGGCCAACATCAGGTGTGAAGGCACCTGCCACCGCTCGTAGCAAGGTTGTTTTTCCAGAACCATTGGGCCCTATCAGTGCCGTGGGCTGACGACTGCCTTCGATATTCACTTCAAGATCAAGTGCCCCAAGGCCAAGCTTCATCGATATCTGCCAACTCATGAATTGCCTTCCAAGCCATACTTCGAATCTCTAAGCCAGCGAATAGGAAGCAATCGAAGTGACATGAGCAGTATGGTCGCACCAGCGGCCAAAACCAAAGCGAGAGCCAAGGCAGCTCGCACATCAGATTCTAGAGCGGTATAAATCGCCAAGGGCATGGTCTGTGTTTCGCCGGAGAGGTTACCGGCAAATAGCAGTGTTGCACCAAACTCACCCAGTGCCCGCGCCCAGGCCAAAGCTGCGCCGCTTAATAACCCGGGTAAAGCAAGAGGAACCGCCACACGAAGTAAAGTGCCCATACGGGTTTGCCCAAGCGTTCTCGCGACCAGAAGTAAATCAGAGTCCACGCGTTTAAATGCGGCCGTCGCAGATTGCACATAAAACGGAGCCGCTATCACGGTTTGTGCAAGAATGACGGCTAAGGTTGTGAAGGGAATCTGCCAACCCAACGCGGCAAGTGTCTCCCCAAAAAATCCACTTCGACCGAAAACCTGCAGAAGAGCCACTCCGATCACTGCGGGTGGTAATACAATCGGTAACTCAACTAAAGTAGCTATCACTCTCGTCGAGCGACCTGATGAATGAGCGAGCCACCAGGCCAACGGCGTCCCTGCGAGTATAATCAAAATCAAACTGACAAAGGTGGACTGCAAGCTCAAAGTAAGTGCTGGAAAAAACAAAGGGTGCTGGGTGCCGGCCATAAACTCGGCTGGGCTCGAAGAGAACACCAGGGCAAATATCGGCAGCACCAATAAGACCAGCATCGGCATTGCCAGTAACAAGGACCGCCATCTACCGCTCGTAGTATGTTCAGAACCCTGTCTCATGGCAAACCCAACCCCTCTTCTGCCATCAACTTCCGCACCTCGTCAGAGCCTAAAAAGGCGAACCATACACCCAAGGCCGACTTGGTCTCCTTTTGGGAAACAACTCCCAACTGATACTCGGTTCGAATATTCAACTCTTCCTCGATGGGTAAATATTCAACGCCCTCAGATGATATAGCATCCGTAAAGTATACAATAGCGGCATCCGCTTCACCCAGCTCTACCTTAGCTCTAAGCAGGCGCACGTTATTTTCCTGAGAAACGACTCGCTTGAGTACACGTTGAGAAAAATCTCCATCAACAACTTGGTTCATCTTTGAAAGCCACTGCCGGGTATATCGCCCAATTGGAACTCCCGACGTACCGATGACCAGGCGCTTGGCTTTATCGAGTTCGGTAACTTGAGTGATCCCTGCTGGATTACCCTTCGGCAAGACCAAAGCCAACCGGTTGTAGGCCAGAATTCGGCGCTCAGTAATTTTACCCTCATTGACCAACATATTCATATGTTTTCTATTGGCCGAAATGAAAACATCCGCCGGGGCTCCCTGCTGAATCTGTAGCCGTAAGGTCTGGCTCCCCGAGTAAGCAACATCCAAATCAACCGTGGGGTGCTTCAACTCAAATTGCTTCTCAACCTTTTTCAATACATCGGTCAGCGACGAGGCAGCATAGACCAACAAGCGCTGCTCGTCATGGCCGCTTTGTGTGCTGCACCCAAACAGGGACAATCCCATTATGAGAATCAATAATGTATTACGAAGCATTAAAACCTGCCCGTCCCTCGCGCTGTTGCCGTTGCCTTAAGAAACGTCAAGTACAGCAAGCCTAAAATACGAAGGAGCATTTCTAAACCCTCACGCTCAAGAAGTAAAACTTGACCACTCACGCACGCCACTATTTTGGCTTAAAAGCCAAAATGAAGCACGCTACCCACCAGTTCATTTACTAAGCATCTAGAATTATTAATGTTTTCAAATCAAAGGGTTGGCCTAAGACTTGCTAAATCTAAGATGTAACATTCAACAAGGTGAAATTCATGGCGATGAAGTATGCAATTGGACAACACGGAGCCAAACGACGCGAGCAAAGAAGACTTACGCGAGCGCACGGCGAGAAGGTTACAGGAAATACGCACGAGTCAGAACATACCATCGGTTTCGCGCCGCTCAACCAATCCGCCGAAGGTAAGCGCGGTAAAACCAAGGCTTCACGAAAACTCGAAAAAGAAGCATGGGCTTACCAAGAAGTGAAAGGTTTTCACCGAGACCATATCGGAACGGGTACCCAAACGACTGCCGATGCCAGTGGCTTTAACTCCGACACCTACCGCCAAACCCAGCGTGACCTCATCGAAGAAGGAAACGTGAGCAGTGCGGTGCAAATCAATCAGCTTGGCTATGCTTTTCTTCCCCAGTTTAGAGCCGCCCCAGATGCACCCAACCGAAGAGCTGCCAATGACTCCTTCGAACATATGGTTCGCAATATGAATAAGGTGGACTATGCCCAAGGCAAAACGATTGAACGCGTGGTTGTCTCGGCGGAGGACCGAACAGAAATGTATCTTTCAAGATTGGTCGCAAACGGAGAGGGTGAAGGCCCTGGTGGTTGGCCATCGAAAGAGCAAATTAAAGCTGCTAAGAAATTGTTTAAAGACTAGTGAAGTAAAATGCTTAGCAACCACAGAGGATGCTAAATATTGTCTTGCTACTTACTCGCCAGCTGCGACCAGCTTGGTCCAAGAGAAGCTACTACAACCCGTATTAGCTGGATCTGTTGCATCAGCAGCAGCTATATTCATAGCCGCTTCTTCAGACTCGGCATCATAAGCTGTCTGACAAATCCAAAGACCATCGGAATCTTCAGTCCAATCAAAACGGCTCCAAAGATTAGCACTCCACTCATTTTCACTGCTGTTTTGCGCAATAAGCATTTGAGACTCGTTGGAGAACTGAGTAATCATGAACCCGCTTTCACCGCTGGTCCACATCTCGTTGGTGATTTCGTGGTTGGTATCGTAGTTGTCTACATACTGACCCAAAATAGCTAAGTCACTGCTTGTGTCGTCGCCACAACCAGACAAAAAACCTACTGCTAAAACGGAACAAACAATCGCTAAAACTGAAAAACGTTGCATCACTGCATCCTTTTCCCCATACATCGAGCCATTGAAACGTGTGCTAAGAATTAAGCACATAGAATCAATCGGCCCTATACCCGAGGGAATTGAAGTTGAATGTTGGGTAGGTCTCCCGGCTCGAAAGCGGCGTCTTTGTCGCCTTCCCAGTTTCCCAGTGGCATATGACAAAGCATGCTTTCTTACGGTGGCGGGTCCGCATCGGATTTACACCGATTTCCCTGTTACGCTGATCTCTCAGCCACCCAGTCATGCGATTATCAGACTTGTCCAGGCGGGGCAACGGTCCAAGTTGCGGAGAAAGAACTCTCCGCAAAAGACTAAAACAAAAGGCACGACGAACTTAATTCGTAAACGAGAACTCAGTCATTCCGAGAGAAAGGGGCTCCACTGCAGCGACAAATTCAGCCCAACCTATAGAAACGTTATCTGAGCTCCCCAAGGCCTCCGGGGCAGCGCTCAGTGCATAGACACGAATCGTATATTCGTGGACAGCATCTCCAGGTGAACATGGCGGCGTATAACCAATTGCAACGCCATCCTTATTACTGCCTTCATTCCCGATGCTCTCCAAATTGCCAGCGTCTAACGAGTTGATAGAGGATGGAATGTTCCAAACAAGCCAATAATGACTTGGGTTGTCGGTTTGGCCTTGTGGGTAGTGATACATCACGAGCGCATACTCAGTGACACCCTCCGGCGCCCCCGACCACGTCACTGGCGGCGACAAATCACCGCCGCCATCGCGAGAGCAAGCATAGTCTTCCGGCAAAGTATCCCCTGCATTAAAGGCGGTACTGCTCACTTGGAAGTCTCCAAAATCTTCAGTCGCGGTGTTCGTTGAACCGGAATCCTCTTGGCCAGCATTGTTATCGGCAGGCTCGGAATCACTCCCGCATCCCAACAGGCTCAGAGCCAGTAAGCCCAAAATCAGTTGCTTCATTAAGTATCGGTAAAACTTCATCACTTACTCCCCAGGGTTTATCAAACCTCAATTTAAAGCTGGCTGCGACACAGAACCTTGTTCACGCGTTCAAGATCGCTTCCCCAAATAAACTCAGCATCACCCCACGACTGTTCTTCCGGTGACAAGCACTCTGATTCATCCATGGCCAAGCAACTTGGGCTCGCGTCTTCACGGGTTAGTGGATCGGTAATCGTGCAACACTCTCCATTGCGGTAGTCTGGATTTCTCCCCCAGCCAACAGCCTGCGCGGAATACTCGGTAGCCTCCTCCCAATCCGAATCGTCGAAATCTGTATCTGCCCACCCATTGGGTATACCAGCATCCGTTACTTCACAGGCACCGAGGTTCGCTGCACTGCACCCAGCCGCCTCAGAAGCCTCGGTTGGGCCATAGAGCACCGTATAACATTTCCAATCCGATCCGGTTGTTTGCCCATCGGAGAAGACAGCGATTAGACCTCCATCGCCCAATTGCGGGCTATTGGTCGATGTATATTCATAGCCTGATTCGGTAGCGAAATCGCTGGCAAGAATCGCGTAAACCGGGATGGTTCCTTCGGGCACATTAAATGACACCTGGACGGCTTGGTGGGGTGTGAAGTCTAGAGGGTCAACCGCTACCTGCTCACCATTAACGTAAAGCTCAAAATAGTTATCGGCATAAATGGTAGCCGTAACGGAACCCTCGGTTCCAGACGAGCTTGCGCCGACATTATCAGAGTCTGTCGTTCCAGAGCACGCCCAGAAAAGAGCTGCTGAGGTTAAGAGCGCCGAAGCGAAAAAATATCTCTTATAAATTCCAGTAACCATCTATTCCCCCACAGCTCTATGCCGGTATTCTCGAAAAAGTTAAAATCTAACGGAACCAAACCCCATCAGGTTAAACCCCAATTTAAAGATCACTTCAAACATCGGTTTATCGCCCCTCAAGAGCCTGCTAGCCTAAGGCAACATTTAGCTAAGGCCTAAGGAATAACCATGCGCTCTCTTATCTTCGCTACGCTATTCGTCACCGCGCAACTGACTGCTTGCGGAGGCGATGACTCCGATACAACAGGCAACGATAGCTCTTCGCCAAGTGACATCACAAACCCTGACGTGGATACCGACGACCGCTGCACCGTGATTCGCGCATCTATTTCAGATGCCGGTTTTGCTGAAGAAGTCGCCGTCCGATGTGATTCTCAATTTGCACACCTTGGAGCCGACACCTACCCTGCCCACGACCTCATGAATGGCATCGTTGGGACCAACGAACAGGTCCCGGCACCCGCCCCAGACTTTGAAGCTCCTATTCGGTTAAGCCCCGTGGTTGCCGATACCGTCACCACTCGTGATTCTGCTCTCGGCGTGGCAGTCAACGGTGTACCGATTTACGATTACTCCGCGGGCGGTGAGTTGCAAATGGACGACGATGGAAATTCTCAATATGAGAGTAACCAAGACACAACCTTGTTGGGGCAACTGGACAATTGCGGCGGGCATGCTGGCAAGGGCGATGATTACCATTATCACAAATCACCAGATTGTATGATTGCCATGATGGATAACAAAGACGCAAACCCAATCATCGGCTGGGCCTACGATGGTTACCCCATCTACGGAAACAACAACCCCGATGGTTCCAGCATTGCCTCATCGGCGCTTGACCCATGCAATGGCCAAACAGACGAGACATTCGGCTACCGGTACCACACATCCAGTGAACAGCCGTATATTCTCAAGTGCCTGAGAGGCGAAGTCGACGAAGCAGACCTACCTCGGGTAAGCACCTCTAGACCTGGCGGTGCTCCAATCGATGCCAGCTCTTTAGATTACACAACCAGCGCTAAGAGTGACGGCACAGAAACGCGGCGGCTTTCTTACACGTATCAATCGGTGGATTACTACATTCAGTACTCTACGCGCAGCGACACCACCCGCTGCTTTGATGTGGAATCAAAGATGTGCAACCGGTCCAACGGAGACCAATGCAATACAACCGAGCAAAACGAGTGCTTTTGTCGTGATTTGCCCAGTGGAACGTCAGCACCTGCAGGCTGCCGCACCGCAGGACCTCCAAACTAATATTTGTGATTCCCAGTATGAAAAAAATTATGCGTGTGGCAACTCTTCTACTTTTGTGCACCGGTGTCACCATCACCGCCCACGGCCATGAACTCAAGAACAACACCGCAAGGGTTGAACTGCGAGACAATCATTTTCGTATTCTACTCAACGTAGCCATCCTCGACTGGCTCACCCAGGTGGGACCGCATACGCAAGGTCAAAGACCTGCATTTGACGAAACTCAAATCGAGACAAAGCTTGAACAAGCTAGGGATAGTCTTCTTCAAGACACGCGTCTTTGGGGGGATGAATCCCAGGCCAAACTTAAGATTCTCCACTTTCCCAAAGCAGAGGATATTCGAGAGCTTCTGGTTCAATTTACGGAAGTTCAAGCGCGCCGAACGAAACTCCCTCACGGTTTCGGCTGGTGGAACATTCAGCTCGAGGGTGTATTCGATGCCACGGCGCCTAGCGGTGTCTCGGTGAGCTTTCCTGAATCACTCGGTGAGCTTTTTATTACCTTCACACAGCCCAGCTCACGCCAGATGGTTCCCGGTGGGCGGGCAAGTTTTAAGGCCCTGAGCCCTACTCAAGATTCGGGTGAAACCACCGACCATCTGCCCTGGATATTGGTCGGAATCCTCAGCCTCGGTCTTGTCGGCCAGCGCCTTTCCGGCGCCTCGAAGTCGCAAGAGATCTAGAAACCCGCCATTTAAATCGTTTTCCTCATTCAAACTACTTGTCAGACGCACTTCCAAGCCCCATACATACATGACAAAGGTGATTATATAAGCTATGATATCACACTTAGACGTAACTGACTGAAATGAAAGAGAAATTAAATGAGCACCACCATCCTTTTTGAAAACGAAGACTGGATGCCACCCCTTCGCGGCGCTCTCGACAAGACTGGGCTCGACTATGAAGAGCGATTTATGGACGGTGGGATCTTGAATCTCGGCCTTGAGCCTGAAGAGCAGCTTGTTATCAATCGCATGAGCCCATCCTCTCACACCCGCGGTCACCAGGCCGGTGTGCAGTTTGTTCGTGAGTACCTGACGTTTCTCGAAGAAAAGGGTGTTCGCATCATCAATGGCAGCAGATCGTTCCGCCTGGAAGTAAGCAAAGTACAGCAAGATGCAGCGCTTCAAGCAGCTGGAATCCGCACGCCACACACCATTGCGGTCACCGGAACCGACAAACTTATCGAAGCGTCCAAGCAAATGAAGACGCCATTTATCACCAAGCACAACCAAGGCGGTAAAGGTCTCGGCGTGCAGCTCTTTAAGAGTCACCAAGCTTTCGAAGATTTTATCAACGCTGGTAAGTACGAAGACTCTCCAGATTCAATCAACCTGCTTCAGGAATACATTGAGCCTGCTGAGAAGTTCATCACCCGCGTTGAAATTGTAGATGGAAAATTCCTCTACGCCATTCGCTCTTCTACGGAAGATGGGTTTGAACTTTGCCCCGCCGATGCATGCAGCGTTGGCGATGCATTCTGCCCTGCGCCTGATTCGTCGGCCACCAAGGCAGCCAAGTTTCAACCACGCCATGAAATCACCGCCGACGACCCACTGGTCGTAGCTTACATCGAGTTCTGCAAGAACCACGACATTGATGTAGCCGGTATTGAATTTGTGGAAGACAAAGAAGGCAACCGTTACACCTACGACATCAACAGCACCAGCAATTACAATGCGACTGTTGAAGACGAGGTTGGTATCTATGGCATGGAAGCCATTGCCGAACTCTGTGCAAAAGAACTCCAGAAAACTGGAACCCCCGCGTTACACTCCAACGCTGCGTAAGCATTAGCTGATGCTTCAATCGAAAGGAGCTGGCCTGCGTTCGCGTTAGGTCAGCTCTTTTTTTTGTCCAAAGCTAAAACCATTTTCTTCAGAATGCTGCAGCTCAACCGTCGCCTGAATGGCCGTAAGCGGAATGCCTTCGGCGTAAAGGTGCGGAAACAATGCACCGCCCCGAGATGCGGCCGGTTCCCATTTTAGCTCTGCTTCTAATTGAGCAACCACCACTTCAAGCACCATGGGCTTATCGGCGGGCTTAAAATAAAGGTTCGCCGTTTCGATGAGCGTTTGCTCCGTGGACATGTGCACAAAGCCATCGCGCTTATCGACGGGCCCAAGCGGCACCAAGCCATTTTCTAAAGTGAGCTGCCAATCGGAGCTTGGAACAATGCGGTAGATGATTTCATTCATACGGGGAAACTATGCAGTCTCGAGTGGGAATTCAATTGAAGAGAGATCGATTACTGAAGATGATAACGAAGAACTGAAAACTTGGGAAACTCAGTCCCGGCTGGCCATATACCGCTCAACGGTATCCACAATCACCTGGGTTTGGTGGTCGATTTCGATGTTGAGCTTGGTGCCAGGTTTCATACCATCTAGGTTGGTCACGCGCAGGGTTTCTGGAATCAGGTGCAACCAAAACTGGTTGCCTTCTACTTTGCCTATAGTGAGGCTGCAGCCATTGATGGCGATGTAGCCTTTGGAAATCACATAGGGCTTCCACGCATCTTCAAACGAAAGAATCATCGCCACATTGGCTTCGTCTTGCTCTACGCGAACCAGTTCGGCCTGGGTGTGAATATGACCGGAGAGCGGGTGCCCACCAATCTCATCCCCAAAACGTGCCGCTCGCTCAAGATTCACAAGGGTGCCGGATTGAATGCCCACAAGGTTGGTCTTGTTGAGCGTTTCGTCAATCACGTCAAAGCTTACGAAAGAATCGTCCCATTCAATGGCGGTAAGACACACACCATTGATGGCAATACTGGCGCCTCGCTCTAAACCCTTAGTGAAACCAGAGGGAACATCAATCACAAGGCGCAGAATGCCCTCTTTCATCTCGGCGGATGATACGGGGGCACAGTGGGTTACGATTCCGGTAAACATGGATTCACCGCTTCATAGAGATAAGGTTTCCAGCCGCTTAGACTGCAGGAAGAGCTTCGTTTTCGGCGTTCTCTTCGGCCGAAAGGCGCTGCGCTTCATCTTCTGCAGCTTGCTCGCTGTGGTTGAAGTGCTTACGCCAAATCACCATTCCCAGCGGGGAGAAGAGACACATGCCTGCTACCCAGAGCCACGATAGTTCGTGATTCGGGTACTCAACCATATCACTCGAGAAGTACTGGCCTGTGAGGATATCCGCCATAACCGTCGCCGCAATTTTCCCTAGGAAATAAGGAAGCATTGCAAGAGCAATATAAGCACCCTCTTTGCCCTTTGGAGCAATCTCGGCACTAAACTGCATCAGACGCGGAGACCATATCGCTTCACCCACGGTGAAGACCATAATGAAGATGATAAAGCTGATGAGGAATGGGTCGCGGTTTCCAGCTGGCGCTTCGAGCCAGTAATCAAAAAGCCACGTTCCAAACCAAGTATCCCCAATCGCCAAGGCGATGCTATCTGGGATGAAGCAGAGGAATACCGCAGCAGCTGATACGGCCGTACCAACCATCAACATCGTATAAGAGCGAATGTTCACTGTAAGCGCTGAGATAAGCGGTACGAGGAAGACAATCATCGCCGGGTTTAATGTTCCGAAAACACCGGCTACTGGGAAATCGTAACCAAAAACCCGAGTCGCATAGGTCGGGAACATGACGTGGAAGAGATAGAACGTTAGTTTAACAAACGTCAGAATCCCGAGCATGCCCATGTAGATCCAGAAGACCTTTTGGCTGAAGTTATCCTTGAGTTGAAACCCAGTCTCTTGAGTTGCATCACGAACAGACTTCATCACTCTATCCAGCGTTCCCCCGGGCTTTAGAGCTCCGAAGTGTGAAAGCGCTGCATAAAGGATTCCGCCAATTGCGAGAATGGCAAGCGTGATTAAAATCGACCAAACATAGTTTCCTGCTTTTACAACACCTGCCAGCACCCATTCGTGCATTTTGACTTCCACAAGACCCCAAGCCAGAAGCCCAATCAGTGCCGTTGCGGCTAGGCTGCCCAGAAGCTCTCTGGTCATCTTAGCACGTCGTTCAGCGACAGAACCGCGCAGCTCCGTGGCAAGTTCCTCTGCCGTGGCGCTCTCAGTCTTACGGATAACCATGCCCTTCTCAGTCATCTCTGCACCTTCGCGCATGATGAGAATAGCGATGAAATCGGGAATGTTAATGAGGAATCCAACGGCGATAATTAACTGGTAGGTTGAGAAATCTACGCCCCAAATTTCAAGCCCTTCCGCGTAATACTTACGGAAATAATCGGCGATTTCGGCACCAACGGTGAAGCCGATATTCATGAGCGTGTAGAAAAGACCAAAACCAAGCGTTGCCGTTTTGAGTGTTGTAAACCACTTGATACCAACCTTGAGGACTGGACCCGTGATGGCAAAACCAAATGCGAGTGGTAGAAATCCGAGTAGCGTAACCGGAATAATATCGTTGCTAAGCGGCATAGCAAATCGGGAAATCAGCAGCATCACTGAACCAATGAGCAAGCACTGCTTCACGCCGATGGTATCGCAAACCGCGCCAACCATAACTGTAATAATCGTAGCGACAAGCCCCCAGACCGCGAAGTAAAGATAGCCCGTACTATCGCCGAGTGCCTGGCCGTTGACGGTCACTTCTTCTTGAAGGAAGAGTACGAAAATAACCGAAGCTGAACCATACGCGCTGTACTCTGTTAGCTTGGTGAAAAACATGAGCCAGAGCTCTCTCGGGTGGCCTCTTAAGCCTTTAACATAACCCCAAGTCAGTCCCGTCAAGGCGAGTGCTAAGAGCACTGCGAAAACGAGCAGCACCCAATCAAGTGCAGTGGCTGTCTTGGTTCCAAGCCGAGCAAACATGGATTCCGCAGAGCGGTAATCCATAACAGTCCAAACAGTATTCTCACCCCAGCTACGATTTCGCTCAGTAGCTGAAACGCTGGCATCACCCTCTAGGTGCATGTAGACCGGGAAGGTATCTCCGGCACCCGATTTGTATTCACCCATCAGCTTAAAGCCGTTGGATGCAGGTAAAGCCTTCGTACCGTTGTCCCAAGTTACGGTGCCGCCCTGGTCGAGGCGGCCCTTTTTGATGTCTTGTGTGAAGGCTTCCAAGGTTCGTTCTTGACGAAGGGTTTCTCCACCCATCTCGTAAGCTTCTTGGTACTGGCCAGCGGCAACGGAGTCGATAAACTGCTTCGCAACATCCTGGATGTGCGAGGTTTTCCAGTCAAACTTAGCGCCGCTCGATGCAGGGGCACCACCAGCGAGTGCGGTGCTGCTTGCCAGAAGGGATAAACCCCCGGCCAAAAGACCTACTAATACCAAAGGAAAAGCTATTCGATTCATGCGGTGGTCTCCCTCAACTAACGCTTCAAATTCGACAATATTGTGTGGCTGCCTATGGCAACGAAGCTATAAGTGCAAGACGGAGGGCTCGGATAGACTTGAAAAAAACAGTTTCATATCAAGGGAGATCGAGTGATTGCTAACGCAACGCGTTGCTTTTGGCCGGCTTCAATTCAAAGCTAAGATCTGAGTATGAGGGTCAAGTTTGAACCGCCAAGAATGATCACCCTTGCCGCCGAACTTGTAACCTTTCCCCTTAAAGAATCATATATTTCAAACACTTAAATCATGTTGTTCAATAAGTTTGAACGAGGTGTGCAGACTTTTAGGCTTTCACTCTTAGGCTCCATGAGTAAAGTCACAGTCTCGAAGTGGTAATATAACGACAGGAGTACGCAATTATGGCTGACCTTTTTAGCAACCCAATGGGACTTGATGGCTTTGAATTTGTAGAATTTTCGGCGCCGGATCCAACCGTACTCGATAAAGTATTTCGAACACTCGGCTTTATCGCAGTGGCAAAACACCGCTCAAAGGACGTGACCCTCTATCGCCAGGGAGACGTCAACTTCATCATCAACAACGAGCAACGCAGCCGTGCCTCATTCTTCGCTGAAGAACACGGAGCTGGCGCTTGCGGCATGGCCTTTCGCGTCAAGGATGCGCAGTTTGCTTATAACCGCGCTATTGAGCTCGGAGCTGAGCCCGTCGACGTACCTGCCGGCCCGATGGAGCTGAAGCTTCCTGCCCTGCGCGGCATCGGCGGCTCGTTGATTTACCTCATCGACCGCTACGAAGAAGGCTCGACCATTTATGATATCGATTTCAACTTCTTCGAAGGCCTCGAGCGTAAGCCGGTTGGAACGGGTCTCGAAGTCATCGATCACCTCACCCACAACGTCTACCGCGGCCGCATGGATTACTGGGCAGAATTCTACCGCAAGATTTTTGGCTTCCAGCAAATTCGCTACTTCGATATCAAAGGCGAGTACACTGGCCTTTTCTCAAGAGCGATGTCGGCACCTGATGGAAAAATTCGCATCCCCTTGAATGAAGAGTCTTCAAAAGGAGCCGGCCAAATCGAAGAGTATCTCATGCAATTCAACGGTGAGGGCATTCAACACATCGCTATGAGCACCGACGACATCTGCGGAACCATCGATAAGCTCAAAGAGCTGGGCATGAAATTCATGACCGCGCCACCAGAGACCTACTACAGCATGCTTGATGAGCGACTGCCTGGTCACGACCAGCCGGTTCCAGAGCTGAAGAAGCGCGGTATCTTACTCGACGGTACCAACGAAGGCGGCACACCTCGTTTGCTTCTCCAGATTTTCACAGAAACGGTCATTGGGCCTGTATTCTTTGAAATCATTCAGCGTAAGGGCGACGATGGCTTTGGCGAAGGTAATTTCCAAGCTCTTTTTGAATCCATCGAGCGAGATCAAATCGACCGCGGCGTTTTAAACAACGAAGACAAGTAGGCTGACTCTATGAAGATTCAACGTATTCATCACGTGGCTTATCGCTGCAAAGATGCCAAAGAGACCGTCGAGTTTTATAAGAATAATCTCGATATGGGATTTGTTTTGGCGATAGCCGAAAACGAAGTGCCGAGCACCAAAGCACCCGATCCTTATATGCATGTCTTTATGGATGCTGGTCAGGGAAATGTTTTGGCGTTCTTTGAACTGCCAAACTCTCCGGAAATGGGGCGTGATGGCAATACTCCTGAGTGGGTTCAACACATCGCCTTTGAACTTGAAACTCTAGAGGAACTCTTTGCGGCTAAAGAACGGCTGGTCAAAGCGGGCATCGATGTATTGGGCCCAACCAACCACGGTATCTTTAAGAGTATCTACTTCTTTGACCCCAATGGTCACCGTATTGAGTTGGCGGCGAATACCTGCACCGACGAGCAAATGAAAAGCTTGAACGAAGTGGCGGAAGAGATGCTGGAAGAGTGGAGCCAAACCAAGCGTGCTCCGCGCCATGCAGCATGGCTGCATGAAATGGCGGCCGAAGAAGTGAAACTTTAAAGCTCAGCTTTTTTAACGGGCTAAGTCCCAGGCCCATTTCAAATTCACATCGACGCGGTCCCAGCCGGTTATCTGAGCGCCGGGGCTCATCACGTTGGCCGCCTCGAAATCGATGACCGTGCCTTGCCCACTGATAATCAAGTCATCTAAGAGCTTGTAGTCCAGACTGGCCCTAAGAACCCTGTTGTCCAAGCCATCGAGCAGAATACCCATCACCATAATGCTCAAAGAGTCGTCGAAAAACTGATTCGACCACATGACCGCGTTCTGTATTTGAAGCTCTGACTCTCGGCCACTTTGTCCCTCGAACGCAATGGAGTCATCTTGCGGCATAAACACCAGAACCGATTCAACCATAAACGTACCAAAGGATTCGTGGTTGTAATCCAAGCCGACGAGAGCTTTGAGCATGTCGCGCGGTAAAAGACTGACTTCATCCAACCCCATAGCCATCGCATCCCAGGACCAAGACACTTCAGACTTTAGAAGAAGAGATCCCATAGTCTGAGTAAGGGCGAGACCAACAAAAGGATACTTGATGTAGCCCACTTCACCGGTTGGAACAGGCATGTCATTTAGAAAAGTAATTTCGGGAACCGGGTTGCCGTCGTAAACTTGCCCGCCCATCACAGCCACAGATCCGCCCGGGGTTTGTAGGGACCAGCGCCCAGCTATCTCCGAGGGATCCCAAACATACTTTTGTTCAAATTCAAGGCCACCTGTAAGGGAGTAAGGGTGGTTACCATCCACGACCCGGTTCATTTGCGGCCAGCCATGCCAGACAAGACTAAAAGTTTGTTTCCCAAGATACGCATCTACCCGCGCTCCAACTTGTCCCATACGATACTGCTCAGGCCTCGCAAAGAATCCTTCCGTGGTGTCGGCGGCCGTAAGAATATCGAGCACTGGAATCAGATCCCCGGTACTCCAGACAGTCATAAACTGACCAACCTCAACGCTTACATGCTCGAAGGCGTAGCTGTAACTAAGGGAACGAGGAATCGCGACCAGAGCGTACTCCTTGGCCACATCATCTCGGCCCTCAATCCAGTGAGCGGTATTCAGCTCTACGTCACCTTCACCGGATAAACGGCCCCAGCTGCCTGACCACTCCAATACAAAGGTGGAAAGAAGTTCGAGCGAAACAAGCTGCTTGGGTTCACCAACCTGATAACCTGCGCCAATACCCAGTGAACCTCTTAGCGGAAAAGACCAGCCCGACTCTTCTTCAAAGTCCTCGCCAAAGTCGAATTCATCGGCCCACGCGGGCAGAGCCCCCAAAAGCAGGCTTAGACCGAGAGCAAAAGATAATCTCATTTTGCCAAATCTCGAATCGGTGCCAAGAGTTTTTCACGATAAGCACCATCATCAAGAACGCGGTTATCAAACATGGCGTCAGTAAGTGCTGGGTTTAGCGCCAGCTTCTTCAAGGCAAACATCGACATCCGATTTTTCTTATGGTTCACGACTGCCATCTTGCGCGAAAGCCAGATATCTCCCACCTGCTGAATATCTTTGAAGAAGAAAGTTTTCACCAAAGCACCTTGATGGTCATAAAGCTCATTCTTCACAAGCAGGTAGTTGGATTTATTCACCCATGATTTACTTTTGCCGTAGGAGGTTTGTGACCGGTGCTTAGCGGTGGGCGTGGACTCCACAACATAAACATCTTGGCCATCGACTTTGTCTTCCCCTAAAAGCTTGTAGGTATAATCGTCCAACTTACGACGCTCAATATCTTCGTAGCCAATCTCAGATCCAAAAAGGGTACCGGTACGGGGCCCATTGCTTGAGTCGGAGACAATACGCTTTAGTTTTTTCAGCGCAGGCATATACATCCACTGCTCAGAGGTATCCTTCGCTTCATCGTAATCATACTGCTTGAAAGCCATGCCCCGCTCTGTAGCCGGCTCTAAGATGTAGCTCATGGAGATACCATCACGGCCATCTTTACCCATGTCCATCTGGATGCCTTCGATAACCTTCTTACGAGGCTTGGATGCGCAGACCCGTTTCCCTGCCTTCATTTTGAAGGTACACGTCAACATCATCCGAACAGAATACTGCGTTTTTCCGTCGTCTACTTTGTCCATCGAATCAACGATGTCACGTCCCGAGGGCGCACTCAGAGCTAAGAGAGCTACTAAACCGATGGTTGTTGAGAACATAGAATCTCTTCCTTTGCAGCAAAGGGTTTAAAGTGTCGAAGCAAAATAGGGATTATAAACAAATCCGCAATCAAGGCAGCCGCAATCGAGATAGAAGACAGTACACCGAAAGCAGTCATCGGCTTGTAGAGCAAGAAAGTGTAGGTCAGAAAACTAAGAACCAGAATGACTGTCGTGTAAGTCATCGCCTGCCCTACTTCTTGGACCGTGGTCTCAATCGCCTCGTCCTGGCTCATTCCCTCCAATAGCTTGGTTCGGTAATGTGAGAGGAAGTGAATCGTATCATCCACCGCAATACCAATGGCAATAGGGATAACAATGAGTGTATCCGCATCGAACGGAAAACCTAGCCACCCAGCCGCACTTACCAAAATAAAGATAGGAAAGAGGTTCGGAATCATGGCCAAAAGCCCAAACTTGAGAGAACCGAAAGCCACCAAAACAATCAAACAGATGACTCCCAGAGCGATACCAAACGAGCTGATCTGAGCCTCTGTAAAAAGATTCGCAAAATGCATAATCAGCGAGATGTTCCCAGAAACGTGCCATTTAAGGTTTGGGTATTTCTCTTGAAGCGGGCCAAAGGATTCATCCAACCACCCGTCCAGGTCTTTCATAAAGACCGTATAAGCACTTGAGCCTTTACTGTATCCACTGAAGGTAATCCGAGCGATTTGCCAATTATCGTCCACAAAGAGTTTTCGATTCTCTGGATCGGCCGACTCATAGAGCGATAACGTTTGGGCCACCGCGGCCGCACCCTCTGGAATTTTATAGTTCTCAGGGCTGTCGTCGGTGAGCCGCTGGTAAGATTCTTTGGTAAGTTTTACCAAGGAGAAAGAGCGGTTGACGAATTCGGACCCACCTTCAAGGCTGAGTTCCACGAACTTATCCATGGCATGAAGAACCTCTGGAGATTTCGCACCGTCGGCTGCTCCCGTATCGAGGATAACCTCCAGGTTTGATGTGCCGCCAAAGAGTTGGTCGATCAGCCGAACCACTTCACTCATGCCGTAGCCATCTTTTACGACTTGCGTATAATTCGTCTCGATTTTCACCAGTGAAACGCCGTAACCCGCAACAATCGATACAACGATAAACACACTGAGCGTGAGACCTGTGCGCTGCCGGGAGATTGCACTCACCTTCGAAAGAAGAGCCCGCAATTGGTCATCGACCACGTAGCGGACAGGCGAACCACTTTTCGGCGGCGTCCGTTTGCACCAAAAGCTCATCAAGACTGGCAATAAAAAGATGGTTCCAACCAAGGCCAGAAAAACGCCAAGCGAAGCATAGAGGCCGAAGGCACGCATCGGCGCCAGGGGAACACTGGTCAGTGAGAGTAAGCCCGCAAGCGTGGTCGTGAGGGCTAAGACAACCG
>JABJBS010000401.1 GCA_018668695.1 Deltaproteobacteria bacterium | reverse complement strand
CTCCTTCGATGGTCATTAGAGCGAAGCTTATGCTGATTAAAGTCAGTGACTCCAGCCCTTCTAGTCTTGTAATCTCCGGGCAAAGGCGGCCGCGCTTGAGGAGAGCGGACGACCACGCTTACTGATAACCGCCAACTCACGGCTTATGTTGAGTCCCGTGACCTCCACTGCCTGAAGGTGACTATCGGCGCTACGCAGACTAAGCGTACTCACAAACCCTAGACTGCGGGTCGAGCTGACCATCTGCAAGATGGCCGGAATGGAACGAAGCTCCATCAAAACATTCATTTGAACACCCGCCTGAAGCAATGCGGAATCCACAAGCTGACGAATCGCACTGCCTGCCTCAAATCCAACGACGCCCAGCCCCTGCAGTGATGAAGGAGCCAGCTCTTTTTGCCCCAACACCGGATGGCCCTCAGCGGCAACGGGTACAATTCGGTCCCTTATCAAAGGAACCACTTCAAATTCGTTCGACCATTGAGATTGCACCGGAAGCGTAACGATTCCGAGCTCAAGGTTTTCGTTAACCACATCAAACTCAACATCCCGGCTACCTGCTTCCTTTACCTGGAACCGCACACCAGGATGTAGACGTTGAAAATCGGCAATGGCTTCCGGTAGTAAAAACGATACGGCGGTGGCACCACCACCAATGCGAACGATACCCGCCTCAAGGTTGCGGTGGGCCCGAATATTGTCTTCAAGACGCTCCCAGCGGTCGACCATGGCACGGCCCTCAGCATCGACTAGACGTCCCATCTCCGTGAGCGAAACCCCTTGGCGGCTACGCACCAACAAAGTTTCACCGAAATGCTCCTCCAAAAGCTGGATTCGACGCGACAAAGCCGGCTGCGTAAGACCTAAATGAGTGGCGGCTAAGGTAATTGCGCCGTGTTCAGCCGCGGCCATCAATGACCGAACCAGTAATAAGTCCATGAAATACCTCTGCTTTTCAAACCATAAGAATTACTTATGCATTATATACAAACTATCGATTTTACGCATAGAGAAAAAATAGATAAGAATGCCCCAACTTTTAATCAAGTTGTAGGAGGCTCACTCATGCTTGAAGTTTACAGAGAATACTTGGACCAACGCTCGGCGGTGGGTACGGCCTCATTATCACTTGATACTGAACAGACTGCTGCTTCAGTTGAGTTGTTGAAAACCATTCTTTTAGGAGCTGTGAACTCATGAGCTTGTATACTGACTATTTAAAGCAAATCGAAACACGTAAAGACCAGGGACTCCATCCAAAGCCAATCGAAGATGCTGAGTTCGTCGCAGAGTTGATTCTTCAAATCAAAGACCTCAACCACGAACACAGAGCCGATTCTCTGAACTTCTTCATCTACAATACGCTCCCGGGCACGACCAGCGCAGCGGGAGTGAAGGCTCAATTCCTGAAAGCAATCATTCTGGGTGAGGCGGTTGTTGCTGAAATCACGCCAACATTTGCGCTTGAGCTTTTGTCACACATGAAAGGCGGCCCTTCTGTCGAGGTTCTATTGGACCTTGCCTTAGGCGAAGATCAGAACCTTGCAACTCAAGCGGCCGACGTCCTCAAGACACAGGTTTTCTTGTACGAGGCAGACACCGACCGTTTGGAAGAAGCACACAAAGGTGGCAATGCACTCGCAACTGCCATTCTCGAAAGCTACGCAAAGGCTGAGTTCTTTACCGAGCTTCCGGCAGTGGATGAGACCATTCAAGTTGTGACCTACGTTACAGCGGTGGGTGATGTATCGACTGATTTGCTCTCACCCGGAAGTGATGCTCACTCCAGATCTGACCGAGAATTGCATGGCCAGTGTCTCTTCGAGCACAACAAAGACTCACAAGCTGTGCTCCAGGGCCTGAAAGAAAAGCATCCGAATAAGCGCGTTATGCTCGTGGCTGAAAAAGGAACCATGGGCGTAGGCTCATCCCGAATGTCTGGAGTAAACAATGTTGCTCTGTGGACAGGAATTAAGGCGAGCCCTTACGTTCCCTTCATCAACATTGCACCGATTGTAGGCGGAACCAACGGTATCTCTCCTATTTTTCTTACAACTGTCGGTGTTACCGGCGGTATCGGTGTTGACCTTAAGAACTGGGTTAGAAAACTCGACGATAAGGGTGAGCCCATCCTTGACGAAGATGGAGAAGCGGTCCTTGAGCAACTCTTTTCAATCGACACCGGAACTGTTCTTACCATCAACACCAAGACCAAGAAGCTCTACAATGAAGATGGTAGCAAAGAGCTTTGCGATATCGCTTCCGCTCTGACCCCGCAAAAGCTGGAGTTCATCCGTGCACAGGGTTCGTACGCTATTGTTTTCGGCAAGAAGCTACAGACCACTGCAGCAGCTATCCTCGGCACAGAGATGCCAACGGTATTTGCATCGTCCAAGGAAATTTCTCACGAGGGACAAGGTCTCACGGCAGTAGAGAAAATCTTTAACAAAAATGCAGTCGGTGTAACGCCAGGCAAAGTGCTCTATGCTGGCTCGGACGTTCGAGTCAAAGTCAACATTGTTGGGTCTCAAGACACAACAGGACTGATGACATCCCAGGAACTTGAAATGATGGCAGCGACCGTTATTTCACCAACCGTCGATGGTTCTTACCAATCGGGTTGCCACACAGCTTCAGTCTGGGACGCTAAGGCACAAACAAACATTCCGAAGCTCATGGGCTTCATGAATAAGTTTGGCCTCATTACGGCACGTGACCCCAAGGGCGTTTATCACCCAATGACAGACGTCATCCATAAAGTACTCAACGACATTACGGTGGACGACAGAGACGTCATTATTGGCGGCGACTCCCACACACGTATGTCCAAAGGCATTGCCTTCGGCGCTGACTCTGGAACCGTTGCACTTGCTTTGGCTACCGGTGAAGCCACTATGCCAATCCCACAGTCTGTCAAAGTGACCTTCAAAGGCACATTGAAAGACCACATGGATTTTCGTGACGTTGTCCACGCCACACAAGCACAGATGCTCAAGAAGTTCGGAGAGAACGTCTTCCAAGGCAAGGTGATTGAAGTTCATATTGGGACATTACTATCTGACCAAGCGTTCACCTTTACTGACTGGACAGCTGAGATGAAGGCTAAGGCTTCTATCTGTATTTCAGAGAGTAACACCTTGATTGAATCTCTAGAGATTGCGCAGAGCCGTATCCAGATCATGATTGATAAGGGAATGGACAACGACAAGCAGCTACTCAAAGGTTTGGTTGATAAAGCTGCGGCGAGAGTGGCCGGTCTTAAGTCTGGTGAAAGCCCAGCACTAACTCCGGACGCGAATGCCGAGTACTCAGCAGAGTTCGTCGTGGATTTAGACCAAATCGTCGAACCGATGATTGCTGACCCTGATGTGAACAATGATGATGTATCCAAGCGCTACACGCATGATACAATCCGACCGATCTCGCATTACGGCGGCGAGAAGCAAGTTGACCTCGGCTTTGTTGGATCATGCATGGTTCACAAAGGTGATATGAAAATCATTTCCCAAATGCTCAAGAATATCGAGAAGCAACACGGGACCGTGGAGTTCAAAGCTCCACTGGTGGTCGCACCACCAACTTACAACATCGTTGATGAGTTGAAGGCTGAAGGCGACTGGGAAGTTCTGCAGAAGTATTCGGGCTTCGAGTTCGACGACAGTTCACCCAAGGCAAGTGCTCGTAAAGAGTATGAAAACATGATGTATCTTGAAAGACCCGGATGTAACCTTTGCATGGGTAACCAAGAAAAGGCTGAAAAAGGCGATACAGTTATGGCCACATCAACACGTCTCTTTCAGGGCCGGGTTGTTGCTGACAGCGAAGAGAAGAAAGGTGAGTCACTGCTTGCCTCCACACCCGTCGTTGTTTTGTCGAGTATCCTCGGTCGTACTCCCAATATAGACGAGTACATTGCTGCCGTTGAGGGTATCAAGCTCACAAGCTATGCTCCCCCAACTGAAACGACGGAAGAAGCCGAACCAGGCGGCCTGCCCGTAATCCAGTAATTCTCACCAGTCGACGCGCGCAGTCCGAATCACCTCTTTTCGGACTGCGCTCTGCGTCAAAACCCTGCCCTCAGCCGATTTATTTTTTTCGAGATCATCCATCACGCAATGCGTAATCAAGCAAACATTTAAGAATTAATGCGTTGCGGCGCTTTAATAAATCCCTAAAAAACTTCCGTTTTTTCAATTTGCGAAAAAACTGAAACGCATCGCGCCTACATTATCGCACAATGTGCGCTGCTTTATCTACGCTGTACTTCGCAGTATTTCTTCGTTGCAAAACCCGCTGTACCTCGGGGTAAGATAAGAAGAACTTGTGTATTGAAGGACACCCTACCCGCATACATGCTTAACCGCTTCCTTGGCTTCTCCCCATTAAAGCAAGGCAACCAAGCAGCAGGTACCCGACATCGCAAATTAACCTCCCAAGCCCCAGAGGTCGAATGCTGCTTACGAACCCACAATTTGATTTTCTGCAGTCCTGCGTTCTCGAACAAGCAGGAGTGGTTTTACCACCTGGCTGCGTTTCACAAGCCTCTCTTAGACTGCTCCCCGTTTTAAGAGAGTATACTTTGAAGAACTTTGAATCTCTCATCTCGCTACTCCACGCGCCTGCAACTAAACGGAAAATGCAAATTCGAATCACTGAGCAATTGATTGCTCCTCAGGCATTTTTCTTTGAACGTTATGAAGTTTTCAAAACTCTGCGTCACCAATCGATTCCAGAAATCATGTCACGTAAAAATGAAGATGAACAAAACCTACGGGTCTGGGTGCCAGACTGTAGACGCGGACAAGATGCCTACTCACTCTCGATTATGTTCAACGAAGCGATGCCCAGTTTACAGAAATGGGATGTGGAGATATGGGCAACGGACCCACGCCGGCAGGAATTAGAAAGAGCCCGCCGTGGAAAATTTACTGCTGCAGAAATCTCGAGCGGAATTCCCGAACACCTCATTAAGAAAAGCTTCTATCCTTATGCCAATCATTACCGAGTCCAGGCCCGGCACCGCCGGCTTGTAGAGTTTTACCGCCTTGGGCTCCACGACGAATGGAGCAAACTTTGTAAGTTCGACCTGATCATGTTGCGTAAACCATTAAGTTACATGCCCGATGAATCCGTAGAAAATCTGTTAAGCAGAATGTCGAAACAGCTCCTTCCCAACGGAATTCTCGTCATTGGAGAAGGGGCATCGCATATATCCCATCCCGATTTTGAAACAGACTGTCATTTAGGTGATGCTGCCCTGAGACGCAGAGACGTTAGCCATGATGTAGCCTTCAACCATGCGCCTCCTGCAGCCGCTCAATTCCACCTGGGGCCTGTACCCATGGACCAACCCGAATTAAGCGCTGATGACTACCGAGAAATAGCTGATATCGTGCGAGATCTCGACCTCTTTAAAATGATGAGCATTCAGGAAATTGAGTCTGTTTGCCGGATGATGGAAGTTCGCCAAGAAAAATCAGGAAATACGATTTTACGTGAAGGTGAAAACAACAAGGGTTTCTATATTGTCCTTGAAGGCCAACTGCGCGTCACCATGCAAACCGGATTTGGTCGGCCTCTACAAGAGTTAGCAATTCTAGAACAAGGCGAAATTGCGGGAGAGATGTCTCATATTCTCGACGAGCGCTGCAATGCTACCGTAAAGGCAAACACCAATACTCGTCTTCTTTATTTCTCCGACAAACTTTTTAAAACCCTGTTGGTGCGAAACCATTTCTTTAAAGAGAATATCGAGCACATTGCTTTCGAAAGACGTACCGAAAATGCAGCCCTCCTTAACGAGACGAATATCGCTGAACCGATTTGGTCAGAATGGTTCAAGGAGCACTCATCGTCTTCTCATCAGGAATTAGACTCAGCTGCATTCCCCAGGGGTGTAGAAGAATGTGAACTCGATACAACCGCGATGCGTGCATTAGGAAATATCGCTCGAAAGCTTAAATTGTTTGGGGATATTTCAGTATCTGAATTGGAAGAAATCTGTAATCGTATCTCTTTGTTAAAAATACCGAAGCGAGTATCCATTCTCAAACAGGGAAAAGAGGGGCACACCCTCTATATCATTTACCGAGGCACCACGAGCGTTGTACTGAACCAAAGATTCCCATGGAGAGGAACCGACGTCTGCACCCTCGGTGCGGGTGATATTTTTGGTGAAATGTCATTGGTTCGAAAGACACCATGCGCCACTACCGTTGTTTCTGACGGTCCTCTTCAAGCCTTTGCCATCGGTGCTGATTTGTTTAAATCCCTCTACGAATCCAACACCCATTTTAAAAAAGCAATCGATAAGATGGTTTACCAAAGAGAGAGCTCTCTCTCGAGTCTAGTGGCCTAAGAAAAGTCCAGTGAATAGACCCATTCGGTCTTGCGTCTCTATTGTGCAGCGACATAGCGAGTCCATCCCGATGGTCTTGTGCCGCCTATTTACACAACCGACCCGAAGGACAAGATCATGAAAGTATGGATACTTTTAACAGGCTTTTGCGCGTTAACCGTCAGTGGGCAAGCTTATGCAAGCACCACTTCAATTGCATTGCATCCATCCGAAGCTCCGCAGCTCGATAGGAACCAAGTAAAAAAAATATACCTCGGCAAAGTGCGACACCTTGAAAACGGTACGCGGCTAACACTGACCTGTTTGGAGAAGGGGGTTCTTCACCGAGATTTTCTCAGACAATGGGTAGGAATGACGCCAAGCCAGTTTAGGAATCACTGGCGTAAGCGCGTTTTCACCGGAAAATCGCCGATGCCACGCCACTTTAAGAGCAACGCGCATCAACTCAATTTCGTAGAAAAAACACCGGGAGCCATAGGCTATCGTTCGGCATCGAACCAAGCGGCTAAGTATGACGGACCAAGTTACTTTGATCCCAAAACCGCACGGTACATCAAAGCTAAGCGATCTTAGAAGGCTTCAACAGGCAGTTCCATCAAGTAGAGGGAACTGTCTTTAATAACCTTACGCGCCATGCCAATTCGCGGCAGCTCTTCTCTACAGAAGTATTGAGCTGTTGCGATTTTACCCTGATAGAAAAACTTATCGTCGCCTTTAGCAGCTTCAATCTTATCGATAGCGATTCCAGCCTGACGAACCAAAAGCCAGCCAATAACCAGCTCACTCAATGCAAAGAGAATTCGCGTGCTGTTAAGCCCAACGTGGTAGAGAGACTCCCCTGCTTTGCCCATCATGATTTCAAGAATGCCGCCAAAGTCCTGGAGTCCGCGAGCCAACGCTGCGCGCTCTGGTGCTAAGGCATCACCGCCTACTTCGTGAGCAAGCGTACCCTGAATTTTACCCATGATACTTTGCAGAGTTGCGCCTTGGTCTTTCATGATCTTTCGAAAAATCAAATCAAGGCCTTGGATGGCTGTGGTTCCTTCATAAAGCGTATCGATTTTTTGATCTCGAATGTACTGCTCATGCGGGTAATCTTGGCAATAGCCTGAACCACCCAAACACTGAAGTGAATCGGAGAGTACCTCATAACCTCGCTCTGACGAGAAGCCTTTAACCAACGGTAAAAGAAGGTCGTTCACTTTGTGAAGTCTCTTCGCTTCTTCGTTATCGCCTTTTACAGCCGCCATTTCGATCTCATCTTGAGTCACGGCTGCCAAACAATAAAGAGCTCGCATTCCTTCTGCGTAAGCCTTTTGCTTCATCAACAACCGACGAACGTCTGGATGATTGATGACTGCAACACGCGGTGACTTTTTATCAGTCGCCTTCAAAAGGTCAGGACCCTGTACGCGGTCCTTCGTGTACTCCAGTGAGTTTAAATAAGCAGTAGAGAGCGTTGATGCTGACTTAACGCCAACACCCATCCGCGCATATTCGATAACGTTAAACATTTGACGAATACCGTCGTGAACATTACCGACCAATAAGCCCTTGCACTGCTTTCTTTCGCCAAAAGTCATCTCACAAGTAGAGGAAGCTTTTAGACCCATCTTTTTCTCGATGTTGGTGCAGTACGCGCCATTTCGCTCGCCCAAGCTGCCATCATCATTAACCCAATATTTAGGGACGATAAAAAGCGAGAGCCCTTTGGTGCCCATTTCTGCACCTTCGGGTCGTGCTAGAACCATATGCACAATATTCTCTGGTCCATCGAAATCACCGTTGGTGATAAATCGCTTCACACCGTCAAGTTCCCAAACATCATCTTCAAGATGCTTGGCCTTTGTCCGGCTCGCACCAACATCGCTTCCGGCATCCGGTTCAGTGAGAACCATCGTTCCGCCCCAGCGCTGGTTAATAAGGCCATCTACATACTTCGCTTTTTGAGAATCTGTACCAAGGTCGTTGATAAGCTTACCCATAAAATTGCCGAGCAGATAAAACCCTACCGGAGGGTTGGCACCGGAGAGAAATTCAAAACACGACCATTGCAAAGATCTTGGTGCGCCGTAGCCTCCCAAATCTTCAGGGTGCTCAATCAAGTGCCACTGGCCTTCGAAATATTGGTCCAATGCTGATTTGATACCGGGAGGAAGAGTCACGTCACCATCTTCACTCAATGTAAGAGGTGTTCTATCGCCCTCGGCAAAAGATACTGCCAGCTCATCTTCACAAAACTTTGCGAAGTTCGATAATACGTCCCGGGAGGTATCCTCATCGATGGCAGTAAAGGGTGCGTTGCCCAACACTTTTTCCTGAATCTTATAGAGCTCAAACAAGTTGAACTCGACGTCTCGGACATTACTCTTATAGTGCTTGATGGTAGTCATCGTAAATCTTATCCCTCCTGCTGCGCCCAAGATTGTCTAGTGGCGCGCCCCGCCTGAGCGGTGAATCCAATACAAGAAATGACAAACACTGAGGAATAACGCAACCCGTCATTTACCCTTTTGATATCTAAGAGCGAGCCGAGAGGCCAAAGCGTCTTTAAAACTGCATTTTTTGTATGATTACCTGCATTTATGGTTAGAGGGATCCCGGAGCCGTCCCAAATTCTCCCATGATTACAGCCTCTGCGGAGCCGATTACGGTGGCATGCTCTGTGCTTTACCACTGGCGAATGAACAAAAGAGCAGTCGCTCAACCTTCTTATTTACCATCGGAGTAATTCATGCGCCCAATCATCTTTCTTACTCTCTGCCTTCTGATGCTTTTTGCATGCGGAGAAACAGCCACCGACCCCGCTGCTGACGCTGGCACCGAAAACGCAGTCACAACGGAGCCAAGTTCAGATAACGAGACAGCCAATAACTCAGACTCAACCGAAGACACCACCGAGGCGGGTACCACGGGTGACACTTCTGAATCTGAATCCATTCAGGACCAAGTTGACATGACTCCGGAGCGTGCTCGAGCTCTTGAAATTGGATTAAGTATCATCCAATCCTACTTCGATGGAGATCCAGAAGTGTTCGCAAGCATTCTAGCGGACACCCTCCCACAAGTTGGTCGTGACGATGAGCCAATGGACGGAGAATACTTTCGCGAAATGGTTCGATATGCGAGCCCCTACCCATCTGGTGAAGACTACACAAGCTACTCCATGGATGACTACGAAGCAGTCTACGATCCGTTGGTATTAACTTACGATGAGGCGGTTGAGCTGATTTCTTTCCCGGCTGTCCAAGGCAACGGCTGGGTTCCGGAAGAAAACGATTTTCTTTTTATCGGCGGAAACCTTCAAGAAGGCGCCGTAGAAAGTGACAAGTTCCTCCGTGATGGACTTAACTCATTCGTCTTCGGTATCCGAGATGGTGAATGGAAATTCGTGGGCTTTATCTCTTAACGATAACCCCAAGAGAGCACCCTGGGTAAACACCCGAGTTTTATTCAGGGATACTTCTCTTCCTAACTTTAACTTTAGGTCCCCGCTCCAGTCTCCCCATACAGCGGATGCTTATCACTGCTTCAATTACATAAAATCGTTTAAATACAGCTTGATTCGGTGGCCACAGGTCGAGAGCCTGTATGTACGTCTAAATACGACAGCGTAAATGCAGATCAATCTGCTACAATGACCGTGAGGAATCTCATGGACGACCTGAATACATATTGGAAAAGGCGAAGGCGACTTATCGCAGAGTGTCACCGCTGCGAGGAAAGCAATCGGTTTCTGCTGCTCGCCATACCACTCTATCTATTTTTTCCAGTGATACTCTTGGCTGTTATACCTATATATATTTTATCGAAGAGAACACGCTACCTAGCACTTCAGCAGCTCACTAAAGACCAGAAGCATTTTTGTTCAATGATCAGTGGATTCGACGCATCTAACGCCATTGTTCAGACAAAGCCTCAGTAGAGCCCTAAGCGCTCACGTCAATATGATAACCTGTATGCTTTCGCATATTGAGAACACGATTATCATCGAGAAGAAGGTATTGCCCCTTGATGCCACGCAGCTGACCCGTTATCTCGGGCAATTTATCAAAGCCAACACTCTTCACTTTTTCAGGATAGGCTTCGACTGGATAAAGTAGGTCGGTCACCTCTACATCGCCGGTAAGATACTCGTGAAACTCCGGCTTGATTTTATCTTTAATCTCGTCTTTTACCTGCGCCAAGTTCACGTCCTGCAGAACTTCGTTTTTAAGCATCTTCCGCCAATTGGTTCGATCGGTGAAATGCTCCTTCAGCGAAACCTCAAGTGCCCCACAGAGATATCGGTTCGGAGTCTGTGCCAATAAAATAGCTTTTGACGCGCCCTGATCGATCCATCGAGTCGGCACCTGAGTTTCCCGCGTGATACCCACTTTTACTGCGCTGGAAAGAGCGAGGTATACATAGTGCGGTTGAACATGGTGCTTCTGTTCCCACTCGGGGTCTCGCCCGCCACCAAGATGACCTTGGCACAGCTCGGGCTTGATAATGCACTCAGACGCCTCAGGGGCATTGATCATACAGGGGTAACAAAATCCCTGATTAAAGGACTTCTTTGTTTTACGTTCGCAAAGAATACAAGTAATGAGGCCATCGTAGCGAAAGGTAATATCCTTGCCGATGAGTTCATTCATAAAAACTCGCTCTTCACCAAGAGGGAGCCAATACTGAATGGGGTCTCCTATTTCAGAAACCATTTTTCTAACTTGTCCGCTTTTCTGCATGGAACTCTCCCCGGCGTATTTTCCGAGAGGTCTAATATACCAGCCCGTTCTTAGCAACGAGGAGCGGGAAGAAAGCGACCTTAAGCGTCGGTGTCTGGACCAGGCGATACCATAAAGCTCACGGTTCCATTCACATAATTGCTGTCGAGCCGAGT
The DNA here is from genome assembly GCA_018668695.1 of Deltaproteobacteria bacterium. NCBI lineage: Bacteria > Pseudomonadati > Myxococcota > Myxococcia > Deltaproteobacteria bacterium. The sequence goes on along the minus strand of JABJBS010000401.1, from coordinate 6,360 downwards.
GACATCTCCAACGATGGACATCTTCGGGAAGCGCCGAAGCAGTTCTTCAAATAAAATTCTGATTTCCATACGGGCAAGAGTTGAGCCCAGGCAAAAATGCGTTCCGGCCCCGAAAGACACATGTGGATTTTTCTCACGCGTAATATCAAATACGTCCGCATCATCGAATACCTCTTCATCTCGATTGGCGGAGGCATAATAAAGAACGACTTTATCACCAGTCGTTATTTTTTGACCCGAGAGTTCGGTATCTTCCATGGCGGTTCGTCGAAAGGCAATGATAGGAGAGGTCCATCGTAACATCTCTTCCGTTGCAAGCCTGCCATGCCCAATCGGGTCAGATGCGAAACGCTCCATCTGCTTAGGAAATTCGTGAAGCGCTAAGTAACCGCCCGCGATACAGTTGCGCGTGGTTTCATTGCCACCAATCGCAAGCAAGAGTAAAAAATTAACAATCTCCATCGAGTTCAATTTTTCACCATCGATTTGTGCGTCCATAAGCACATGCACTAAATCATCCGGTCTCTCGCCTTTTTCTGATTTTTCTTCCAGCGACTCCAGTAAATCTGTGCAGTATCCAAAAAACTCCATGGCTGCCATGCGAGCATCCTCGGGTGCATGATCGATGCGAGATACACGGTCACTCCATTCAAACATCAAAGGTCTGTCTGCTTCAGGCCACCCAATCAAATCCGCGATGAGAAAAAGCGGAAGCTGGCTAGCAATTTCGCCCACGAAGTCGACTTCTTTTTCTCCTGAGACTCGGTCAAGAATGGTCTTCACCGCGGCACGAATCGGCCCATCAAGTCTCTGTGTCATTTTGGGAGTGAAGCCTGTGGAAACCAGCTTTCTATATTTTGCGTGCTGGGGTGGATCCATATTGATCAGGATCATCCGAGCGATATCCAAATCCTCTTCAATGGGGTCCGGGATATTGATACCAGCTTGATAAGATGAAAATATCTTGGGTTTTTTCGACGCGAATAAAACATCCGCATGCTTCATGACGGCCCAATACCCTGACCCATCGGTTTCTCTTTGAAAAACGACAGGTGAGCGCGCTCGCAACACTTTGTATTTGTCATACGGAATACCTGAAACATATTGCTTGGGTTCATAGATATCGATGTAATCTTCGCTCATTTGGCCGCCCCTCAAATTTAAGAAAGCATAGAAAAGCACGATTGTGGTCTCCTTCCCACATGCCAATTCAATGTCTTACAACAACTTACAGCGCACTGTGGCTTGTGTTGCGCGCAGAGCATAAGTACCGTTTTAATATGAAAAGCAGTAATCAATGGGATCACATCGTAGTTGGAGCTGGAGCCGCTGGCTCTGCTATCGCCGCCCGCTTGTCGGAGGACCGCGGCCGTAACGTTTTACTTCTTGAGGCCGGGCCAGATTATCCTGACTCAACCAAGCTGCCCAAAGACATCACAAACGGTAAACGGAACTCGATGTTCAAGCATGACTGGGGCTTCATGCATACGACGAACTCCCAACAGAAGGTGCCCTTTAAATTGCCGCGAGGAAGAGTCGTGGGTGGCTCCTCTGCCGTGAACACCTGTATCGCGCTGCGAGGAATACCGCAGGATTACGATGAATGGGCCGATATGGGTCTCGATGAATGGACCTGGGACAAATGTCTTCCAGCATTCAAAAAGTTAGAAGCCGACCAAGATTTTAATGACGAGTACCATAATCAAAAAGGGCCCATTACCATTCGCCGGCATCCACCAGAAGAGTTGGTGCCTTGGCAAGCTGCGTTCCTAGAAGCTTGTGATGAACTCGGTTACCCAAAGTGCGAAGACCACAATAATCCGAATCAAACGGGTGCTGGGCCTCACGCGATGAACAAAGTCAATGGCGTACGATTCAGCGCCGCCATGGGCTACCTCACGCCAGCTGTGCGTTCGCGGGCCAACCTCACGATTAAACCGGATAGTCTCGCGCACCGAGTGATTTTCTACAATGGTCAAGCCATTGGCATTGAAGTCGAGCGCAATGGCGAGGTGCAAACCTTCTTCAGCGAGAGCATTATCATCGCTTGCGGATCAATCGCGACCCCAGGTCTGCTCCTGCGTTCTGGAATCGGTGCAAAAGATGATGTCTACCGTTTGGGTGTTTCACTCGTATCTGATGTGCCTGGCGTAGGCAGCCGCCTTTTAGACCACCCTGGCGCGGCTTTCTTCTTAGCCCCACGCCCCGGTATCGCCCGTAGAAACGACCCTCTGATTCAAACGCTTCTGCGTTACACCTCTGAGCCCGGGGCATTCCCCAATGATATGCAAATCCAGCCAGGTTCATGTCTGACACTTCCTTGGGGCAATATTACGGCTGTGACCATGATGACTTGTGTGGAAAAGACCAAGGGCGTTGGTAAAATTCGATGGACTTCAGCTTGGCCTCACGCCAAGCCCATTGTTGAATCTAATATATTAGACCACCCGGAAGACCGCCGCCTTGCTGTGGACGGACTCTCGCGTGCCTATGAACTGACTCAATCCAAAGCGATGCGTAAGCTTGCGGTTCCTGTTGCACCCATGGGACGTATCCTCAAGGATAAGAGAAAACTCGACGAGTGGATACGCACATACAGCGACAGCGGTTACCACCCATGTGGTACCGTGCCTATGGGACCTGAAAGCGATCCCATGGCTGCTCTTGACCAGTACTGCAGAGTGCGTGGCACCAAAGGGCTTATCGTGGCAGATGCAAGCATCTTTCCTACCGTGCCTTCGGTCAACATCCACCTGCCTACTATCATGGTTGGTGAACGGGTCGCTGACTTTATCCGCAGTGGAACTATTTAGATAACTCATCAATCGAAAAAAAGGCCGGGTACTTCAGATGAAGCGCCCGGCCTTTTTATTGTATATCAGATAGAATCAATCGTTGATTGAGCCTGTGCCTGCACTTGAGTTGCTTCCGCACTCACCGCCTGCTGAGAAGGCTACGAATGCTGCGCGTCGCTCACAATCGTTTCCGTAAGTCTCACCATCGCAGCCGCATACTGGAACCCATTCGCGGGTACACATGATGCGAATACGTTCAACGCATGTTCCGACGAGGTCGTCACTGCATGTGGTGTTCGCACTTAAGTCACAAACCAAGTTGCCTTCACACTGCGTGTCGAATGCTCCGCCGCACTGCTGGCCTTCTGATGCGTCACCACAAGGTCCCGCGCTATCGAAAGCAACGTAAGCTGCCTGACGCATGCAATCGTTTCCGTATGTTTGGCCGTCGCAGCCGCATACTGGGTCGTACTGCATAGTACACATCGTCTCTTCATCTTCGATACAAGTTCCCATCATGTCGGCGCCACATGTGTTATTCGCGCTCATGTCGCAGACGAGGCCTTGCACACAAGTAAGACCCTGGATGCCGCCGCAATCATCACCGATTCCATCGGGCTCCACATAGACACATTCGCCATTTACACAGCTTAAATCTGCACTGCATTCAGCATCGCTTGTACAACCAGTGTCGGTATTGTTGTTGTTGTTGTTGTCGTTGTTATTGTTGCTACCACCGCCACCACCACAGCCACCTGCGCCAGGGAGGAAAGTCATCGCGAGGAAAATTACGGTCCAGCCAATCAGTGTTACGGGCTTCATTGCGGTCTCCTAGAAAGTTGGGTTCGCATCAACAAGCACGGGGCATGCTTTTGAGCGTTGTTGGATGTACTCATTTGTCCTACATCTGGGTTGTATTTTTACCGAATGCTTCACCATTTCTGACGCGGCGGGTCAGTAACAACCATTAAACCCTATTAAACCAACGACTTAAAGCTCTCGTTCTTTGATCACCGGTGCACAGAATATCCCTCGTGAATAGTCCGTTTTAGGGCTTATCGCAGCAGCATTTACAAAGATACGGCATATGGTATGCCCTAAGTGCTCAACCAAGATGTGGATATATCGATGACTGCAGCTCTATTCTCGCAAGCCAAAAGGCTACTCCTTGTGCCGTTTTGCCTATGCTTGATGGCCTGTGGAGACGACACACCCGAGAATACCGGTACAACAGTGGACACAGAATCAGAACCCCAAACCTCCCCCGAACCAACCACTCCAACTGAAAAGACTGGGCTCGAATACTTCTACACTTACTGTCGGGGTTGTCATGGCTCGCAAGCCAACGGTACCCAGCAGGCCCCGCAAATACGATTCGTTCAAGAAAACTACGCGCGGTGGGTAATCCGCAACGGCCGTGAGAGTATGCTGGGGCGTATGCCTCAATTCGAAGAGGGAAGCCTCACTGAAACCCAGCTCGATGAAATCATCTTCTGGTTATCAAGCTTTGATCGGCCGACCACAGGCAAGGGTCTGTATGAGGTGTTTTGCGAACACTGCCATGGCATCGAGGCAACCGGTGGAGCAGTTTGGGTAGATATCACAAACGACATCACCACGCCTTCACTTGTTCTCGATATGATACGCAGAGGAGCTGGCGGTACTGATTACCTTAAACGAAGCAACTATATGCCTGCCCGAAGCGAAGAGGAATTATCCGATACTGAAGCAGAGCTGATCATTGGATACATCGCAGAACTCGCCGGGCTTTGACTCAACTCTTTGCGCGGCCACTTCTCCAAAGAACAAACTAAACCTACTAGGTAGAAACGCTACTCGACAGTAGGGTTTACCACTCGTCCCATAAAGAGACAGTTACCAGTAGGAAGATGCCTGATAAAATAGAGGAACGGCTTATCGACCGTTAAAGACACCGGGTCCATCGGGGCGGATGTCATACCCACACCAACTCCCGTTGCAGCAGCCGCTTCCGTCCCTTCTTCGTTCACGAGAATATAAGCCTTGTGAGCAACGGTTTGCACAAAAAGATTCATATCAGCGATTCCAGAAAAATCGGCCTGCCCGGGGTCAAACATCGAACCCAAACCCATTGTTTCTAAATCGTCTTTCAATGCAACGAGGTTTGTATTCAGTTCAAAGGAGGGGAAATCTAAACTCACTTCCTGTGAAGTCATCGAACCGGCGATTGCAGCAATCCCATTGGCGTCCATCGCTGATTCAAAGTCAGCCAAGGTCCCAGCGTCAGGCATAACCACGAGCATTGCCAAATCTTCATTCTTATATGGGATCTCAATCGCGCGGTAACTGCCCGCTTCCTCACCATAATAGTATGATTCTTTCGAGTACATCATACTGGTTTCAATTTGAGTTCCATCGAGGAGGTTAAAGTCCATGGGTCTGGTGTCTTCAGGTTTAAACTCGTCTTTCCAGCTGGCCTTAAAATAAATAGCATTGGTCAATGCCAAAACTGTGCTCGCGTTGAGGGAACCTTCCTCGAAAATTTTAGGAATCTTGGTTTCTGTGACATCAGAGATATAGCCATTGATCAACTCGGTCGCACCACTTGCATCAGTCGCAAAGTCGAGTCCATGCATTCCTGCACCATAACTCTCCGCCAATGTATCCAGATATGCGCTCTTTGGCTCAAATCCCGTTTGCACCCAAATATCGTTGGCAACTCTTAACGTTCCCCACTCATCACTCTCGGGTAACGCCAGTTCGATGGCGTTCATTGAATCATGGAAACTGGAGACTTCTCTTCCACCAAATCGAAAGCCGTCGGCCATATCTGACTGGGTATCGCCTGCTGCACCCGCGTAGAGCATCCCAAAGGCTGACGAGATGCTGTACGGTGAAAAGACTATGTTCACCGGATCTCCCGCAAGCGTTGCGCGATAGATATCCCATCCGAAATTGTTATTATCGATGACCAGGTCGTTTACCTCTTCTTCAGAGACAAGAGGTTCGGTATTTCGGAATTTTTCAGAGCGAATTTCTTCACCCGGTGCTTGCGCTTGCGACCCACAAGCAACTAATCCCAAGGCCACACATGTCATCAACATCTTACGCATCATAGCGCACACTCCTTCAGTGGTTACGATGAGAGAGAAGCAATTAACGTACCACTAAAATTCATAATGATTACAAGTATAGCAGCTGGAGAATTGTTTCCTCTTGTTGACAGTAGACACTGAAGTCGCGGTTTGTGTACACGTTAAAGACCCCGTGAATTCTCCGAACGCAGAGGAATGTCTCCCCGTAAGGCTGCATCAATGACACTAACAATGCGCTCTCGGTCGTTTGGAAGCTCGCCAGCAAGGGGTAAATAATTCGAAGCGTGATTGGTTCGAAACAAAGCGCGTGTCGGCCGCGCCTCATCCACCATAATACGAAGCTCTTTTAAAAGTTCTGGAACATCAGGGACCTCAAACTTGCCGCGAGCTGCTTGCTTCGCAAGTGGAGTGCCAGGAACAATTGTAACCGTGAGGGCCGAGAAAAACTCGGGATCCATCGCCGTAATAAGCTTGGCCGTTTCTTGTGCGTG